>JBFEUD010000078.1:0-7301 GCA_041547625.1 Sulfurimonas sp. | reverse complement strand
CCGGTAGCACAAGGGGTTAAACGTTTTGTACAAACAGATGAAGAAGTGCTATTTGATGAATATATGCAAGTGCCTGCAAAAGGGATAGTAGCACGTTATAACGGTTCATTGATTTTAGGCGGCAATTATCAGTTGATGCAGGACAATGAAATCAACAGTGACTTTACTAGTGAGAAAACACTTTTTTATTTTGCAGTAGATAAGAAGATAGTTGCTGTTTATGAACTTGAAGATACAGTTAAAGAGGGTGCTAAAGAGTTAATAGAGAACTTGCTTTCAAAAGGGATAGAAACAATAATGCTCACAGGTGATCATCAACAGTCTGCTCTGCATGTAAGTAAAGAAGTTGGAATAATACAAGTTCAGTATGAATTGAATCCTCAAGAGAAACTGGCATATATTGAACAGCTTCATAGTGAGGGCAAAGTAGTTGTTATGGTGGGTGATGGTGTAAATGATGTTTTAGCTCTTGCAAAAGCAGATATCGGTATTGTAATGGGAAGCGGAAGCGATATAGCTATTGACGTGGGTGATATAGTACTTATGAACAGTTCACTCAAATCATTGATTGATGCTTTTAAAATAGCAAAAACTACTTTTAGACTTATAAAACAAAATTTTGCAATTTCATTGATATATAATGCCGTGACTATACCATTGGCAATGGCAGGTTTAATTATTCCGTTAGTTGCTGCAATATCTATGAGTTTTAGTTCTTTACTTGTTGTAGGAAACTCTATGCGTATAAAAATCAAATGGAATAAAGGATAATAAATGGATAACTGGGTTGTGGCAATGATGCTTGGAGCTTCACTAATACTTGGTGGCCTGGCATTACTAGCATTTTTATGGGGACTTAAAAATGGTCAGTTTGATGATGAAGAAAAGTTCTTAAATGCCGTTAAATTTGATAATGAAGAAGATTTGAACGATGCTGTTAATCAAGAAAAGAAAAAAGAAAAGTTAAGAAAAAAAGTTTATAAACCAGAGTAAGCTGAACTACCAAAAGGTAGTTCAAAAAAAAGTAAAATTATTTACCGATAGTTTGTGCAAAAGCTTCTAAATCAGCGTCAGAGTATTTAGCTACTTGACCTTTCATAACACCTTTCATTGGTCCACCGTAAGTACCAGCTTTGTAACCTTTAAGTGCAGTAGCGATATCTGCATGAGTCATTTCAGCAACAACTTTAGATTTACCCATTGCGTGTTTTTCCCAGTTAGCACCATGACATGCTACACAAGCTTTTCCGTTAACACCAGCCATAGCAACAGTTGATAATGCAGCAGCCGCTACTGAAGCGATTACGAATTTTTTCATTTTATTTCCTTAATATAAAGTTTCCACTGAATTATAATACTTAGAGTCTTAAATACTTGTTAATAAAGATAAAGGTATCATTATATTTAAGAAAGATATTTATGGATGTGAAAATGAGATACATTGAAAATGATTTAAAAGACAAATCTATATTAATTACTGGAGGTGCAGGTTTTATTGGAAGTAACTTGGCATTTTACTTTCAAAACAACCACCCTGAAGCAAAAGTAGTAGTTTTGGATAGTTTTAGAAGTGGGGAAACACTAAGTAATGGAAACTTAAAGTCTTTTGGGCATTTTAAAAACTTAATTGGTTTTAACGGTGAAGTGATCAGTGGAGATATTAACGACAAAGATTTATTACTTGACCTTGAAGTAAATTATAATTTTGACTATATTTTCCATGAAGCTGCAATCTCAGATACAACGGCATTAGAGCAAGACCTAATGGTAAAAACGAATGTAAATGCTTTTAAAGACCTTCTTGATCTTGCTGTTGCTCATGATGCAAATATGATTTATGCATCTTCTGCAGCAACATATGGTGGCAGTGATACATTTAAAGTAGGATATGAAGCACCAAACAATGTATACGGCTTTTCAAAAGTAATGATGGATAATATAGCTTACGATTATATGAAAACAAGTAATATCTCTATCGTAGGGCTTAGATACTTCAATGTATATGGTCCAAGAGAGTATTTTAAAAATACAACTGCTTCGATGGTATTACAGTTTGGACATCAGCTTTTATCAGGAAAAAATCCTCGTTTATTTGAGGGTAGTGATAAAATTTTAAGAGATTTTATCTATATCGAAGATATTATCCAAGCGAATATTAAAGCGATGCAGCCAAATAAAAGCGGTGTATATAACGTAGGTACCGGAAAAGCTAGAAGTTTCCAAGATATAGTAGACATTTTACAAAAAGAATTAGGTACTACATTAACGTGTGAGTATATTCCAAACCCTTATGTTGGTTCTTATCAGTTCTTTACACAAGCAGATATAGAAGATACGAAAGAGTACTTAGGGTATGCACCGGCGTATGAGATGGAAGATGGCATTAAAGCTTATATTGCTGAGATCAAAAGAATTTATGAAACAGAAGTGAAAAAATAGATGAAGATACTAGTTGTAGGTGATTTGATGATCGACCACTATTTGTGGGGGTCATGTGAAAGAATCTCTCCTGAAGCACCTGTTCAGGTTGTAGATATTGCAAAAGAGACAGCGGTACTTGGTGGTGCGGGAAATGTTATAAACAATTTAAAATCTTTAGGTTCAGAAGTAAGTGTAGCCTCAGTTATCGGCGATGATGAAAATGGAATTGAACTTACTCGTATGCTTAACGAGATAGATGTTGATACTTCTAATTTGGTAATTCAACATGGAAGACATACTTCAAAAAAATCTCGTATAATCGCAGTGAGCCAACAGATTCTTCGTTACGATAAAGAATCAAAAGAGGATATTATATCTTCATCACAAAAGGCTATTGTAAATTCTTTAGAGGGAAAAATTGATAGTTTTGATGCGATCATTTTATCTGATTATGGCAAAGGTGTGTTAACTGAAGAATTATGTCAGGATGTAATCAAGTTAGCTAAAAAAGCAAACAAAAAAGTACTTGTTGATCCAAAAGGGAAAGACTTTACTAAATATAAAGGTGCATACCTTTTAACACCAAATAAAAAAGAAGCGCAGATAGCAACAGAGATCAATATAGTTGATGAAAGTTCTTTAACAGAAGCTCTTTTAAAACTAAAACAAGAGTGTGATCTTGATGTTTCAATGATTACATTGAGTGAAGATGGAATTGCTACATATGATGAGAAACTGCATATCTCACCAACGGTTGCAAAAGAGGTTTTTGATGTTACTGGTGCAGGAGACACTGTAATTGCATCTATGGCATATGCGCTAAGTCTTGGGAAGTCTATTGATGAATGTGCAGCATTTGCAAACCTTGCAGCTGGTGTGGTAGTTGGGAAGATTGGTAGTGCTACTGTTACAATTGATGAGATCAAAGAGTATGAAGCAAGCCTGCACAAATCAACATCAGATGCACATATTAAAAGTTTTGAAGAGATTAAACGTCTTGTTGAAAGATACAAAGCAAATGGAAAAAAAGTTGTGTTTACAAACGGTTGTTTTGATATATTACACGTAGGACATGTAAAGTATCTTCAAATTGCGAAAAGCTTCGGAGATATTTTAATAGTAGGTCTCAATTCTGATGAATCTGTTTCACGTTTAAAAGGACCAACTCGTCCTGTAAATATTGCTGAAGATAGAGCATATTTGTTAGCTGCACTTGAAGCAGTTGATTTTGTGGTTCCTTTTGAAGATGATACTCCGTATGAACTTATTAAAATGGTTGCACCTGATGTGTTAGTCAAAGGTGGAGACTATGAAGGTAAAGATGTTGTCGGAACGGAATTTGCTGGCGAATTAAAACTCGTTGATTTTGTCGATGGCAAAAGTACAACAAAAACAATAGAAAAAATTCAAGGACAGACATGTTAAAAAAATTAGCAATGTTAAGTGCATGTACAGCTTCTGCATTCGCACTTCATACAGCAGAAATCAATATAAATAATAAAGACCTCGAAGTTGGTGCTTTATTTGATATGGGGCAGTTTAATGATAGTGTAGAACCTAACACAATGTTCGTAGGTGGTAGATTTCTAAATGCTGATGCTGAGCATTCACAAAATCATAATGCAAATGTAGACCCACTGATTGAAGCAGATATTTTAATGAAAAAAGATGTTGGAAATAGTGGTTTCAAACTAGGTATGGGTGCAAAACTAAACTATACTCAACTTGGTACAATGGACTTTATTTCTATTCCATTAGGTGTTGAAGGTACATATACGATCGCTACAGAAGAATTTGTACCAATGCATTTAAATGCTGCAGTGTATTACGCACCGCAAGTATTGGCTATAAAAGATGCAAAAAATTATTTAGAAACGAGATTTAGTTTAGATATTGAAGTGATTGAAAACGGTAATGTCACAATCGGATATAGAAATATCGAAACTAATTATGATGTTGCAAACGGTGATTTTAGATATAACCGTTCTGCATATATAGGATTTAAATTAAAGTTCTAATGACTTAACAGCTTCGATCACTTCCGAAGCTGTTATACTCTTCATACATTCATGATGTCCTAAAGGACATTCTCTTTTCATACATGGACTACAATCCATTTCATGGCGCACTATAAGACTTTTTTTATTTTTCCACTGGGAAGTTTCTTTGTATTTCGTTGGTCCAAATATCGCAATGGTAGGTACTTGATATGCAGCGGCAACATGCATAGGTCCACTATCGTTTGTAATAAATAAAGAACATCCCGCAATATTTGCACATAACTCTTCAATCGTAGTTTTTCCAGCTATATTTTTGTAGTTAGTTACACCTAAAGCGATCAGGTTTTCTTCGATCTCTTTTGCCATTTTAACTTCATTTGGTCCGCCAAAAATTAAAATATTGTATTGTTCTTTATAGAATGCTGCGACTTCTGCAAAACGTTCGGGATACCATCTTTTTGCACTTCCGTAAGTAGCACCTGCATTGATTCCTAAAGTGGGCTTGTCAAATGTGTTTGCTTGTATATAGAGTTTTAACGGGGGAATCTCTCCATTGAAGTGATCTACATTAATCATTGCTAGTTCTGCGTATTGTTCGACGAGATGTTTATTTGTTTTAATTTTTGGTGTATGAGACAGGAGAAGCTGAGAATGCCATGATCTTCTTGCGAGAGTAATCACAGTATCTGTAAAACGTAAAAGTGTCGATGAATGGATCTGGTTTCTAAAAGTAATCGCTAAATCAAAACAACCTAGCTGTTTTGCAAGTTTGTAAGTAGCAGTTAAACGGGAAGATGCTTTTTTTGTTTCATCCACTATTGCTTGTTCACACAAAGGGTGGTATTTCAAAGCTTCAATAGAGACATAACTTCCAACAAAAGTAAAACGAACATTGTTATAATATTTGGCCAATAGTTCAATAGCTGGTGTAGCCATTACTGCATCACCAAGCCAGTTTGGAAGTACTACTAATATTCTCATAAACAATTCACCTTTTCCCCAACTTCTTGTGTAATAAAGATATACAGAGGTGAAGCACCGATTTTTAGTGTTTCATTATTAATACGTTGCCCATTTTTATCATATACCTCAAAGTACTCTTCATTTCTAAGAGTTGTATCTTTAAGTGACCAATGGATCTGTAACAGTTGTTCATTCACCAAAAATTGTAAGATATAGTAAGAGCGTTTAATATCCAGTCTTAAAAACTGAGCATTTTTAAGTGTCTTTACCATGAATTTGTATGTCTCAAACGCTTCTCTTTTTTCTATACCGTTACGGTTATCAATCAGTCCATATCCTGGAGCAATTAGTTGATGCCAGGAAACATAATCCACCTGTTGTGATGCAAAGGTTAAAAGGTAGTAACGAAGCATATAATTTGCATAAGTGGTTTCATCTACACACTCTGTTTCACTTGTTGGAGCATAGGGAGCAGTACCTTTTAGCGGCCAGTTAGTTTCAGTAATATAGAGTTTATGAGCCGATTTTGGAGAAAGGGTAATCATACTTCCAAGTAGTGCTATTTTATCTGAAAGTGTAAATCCTAGTTGAATATTTTCAGGTGCACCGCGACGATCGACATATAAAAGTGAGGATACTCCATCATATTTATAAGGTGCAAAATTAAAAAGGGTATGTGCAGTGAAATGGTATTCAAAATCAATTACACCGCTGCCAATAAGTGTAAGATCTGGAAACTGTTCTTGCTTGAGTTTGTATGCAGTTGTAAAAAATCTGTTATATTCATCAACAGAGAAAAATCCCCACTTAGCTCTATTAATTGTTGTTCCGACTTCAAAAATATCAACCAAGTTTTGTAGTTCTGAAAATAGATGAGTCAGATCGTTTTTTAGTAGTTCTTGATCTTCAATATGTTCTCTGTCCTGAAGTATTTTGAGTGTCACTTGACGATCTTTATTGGCTTCTAAAAAGGTTTTTAATTCTTCAAGCGTTTCTAGTTCCCAAAGTTTAATACGAACTAAAATGCTTTCAACTTCTAATTCATCAAGAAGTTCTAGTGTTTTCTCATGTTCACGTTGATAGTCAACGCCAAGAGTAAAGAATTTTTTTGAATCTATCTCTTTTCTTTTTACAAATGGTATTGCGATGATTGAGAGAGGTAAAATAATAAGTGCTGTAAAAAACGTTTTTAACAAAGAGAAAAACTCTTTTTTTCTCATCTCTTTCTTGAAGTTTTTATCAGTAATAATTGCTGCTTGATCGGAATAGGTATCCCACTTAAAAGGTTCTTTCATAAGTGGGATTATATCTTTTTTAAGATAATATATCATTAAATTAATATGGTTTGCAATAATGAATATTTTAGTAGTAAGAAACGATAAACTCGGTGACTTTATAACAGCACTTCCTTCAATTTATGTCTTAAAAAATTATGATCGAAAAAACAAAATTATTGTATTGGTCGCTCCTTTAAATAAAGCATTGGCTGAGAGTTGTGATTTTATCGATGAGGTGATTGTAGATGAAAAAGAGAGTTCTTTATTCGCACTTACTTCTAAAATAAGAGGGGCAAAGATAGATGTTTCGATTACACTTTTTTCAAATACACGTGTAGCTATTGCCCAGTTTTTGGCAGGAATTCAAACAAGAATAGCACCCGCAACAAAAATAGCACAAATTTTTTATAACAAAAGGGTAGTACAAAGACGAAGCGAAGTCAAGATGGCGGAGTTTGAATACAATCTGCAACTTACTCGTGAACTTTTCCCTGATATTTCATTAGATTTTCCAAAGCCGCTTTTACAATTCGGTGATTCACAAGAGATTTATAATGATTTTTGTCGAGTAAATAAAATCGAAAAAGAGGTGATTGCATTTCATGTTGGTTTTGGGGGTTCATCAGATGCAAACTGGAAT
>JBFEUD010000077.1:0-7484 GCA_041547625.1 Sulfurimonas sp. | reverse complement strand
TTGTGGTACAATTGCTTTCGTTAGAAGTTTCAATAAGATTAGGCAATGATGTAGATATGCCAAGAAACTTAGCAAAAAGTGTTACAGTGGAGTAGAAAAATATGGGAACAAAGTTTAAACTATTATTTATTGTTACGATTATGTTGCTAGCCCTGGCGGTAGCAACAATAGTAAACGTTTCATTAAACTTTAGAGAATATAGTATAAAAGGTGCTACAGAAAAAGCCGTTATGACGGCAGCAATTGTAAAAGACGGTCTAACAGCTCATATGGTTAACGGTATGATGGATAAGCGTCAATACTTTTTAGATCAAATCTCTATCAATAATAGTGAAGTTAAATCTCTATGGATTGTGCGTTCTCCAAAAGTTGTAGAACAATACGGCAATGGTTTTGCCAATGAAGCATTACGTGATAACATTGATAAAGAAGTGTTAAAAACAGGTCAAACTGTTGAAAGCATTCAAGAAGGAACAGACTCTATCGTTTTAAGAGTTTCAATCCCTTACAAAGCAACAACTTCCCAACCGAACTGTTTACAATGTCACGATGTTAAAAGAGGTGACACTCTTGGTGCTATCAGTATGGAATTTGATATTACTAATATGCGTAATGCGGGTATGGTAACTATTTTAAAAATTCTTGCTATCAACCTAGGATTTATAGTAATCGTTCTCTATTTATTAAACCACTATGTAACTCCATACATGAAACTTTTTTCAAGTATGCAAGAGGGAATTACAAAAGCTTATAGCGGTGATTTTACACATAAATTCTTTACTAATGTTAAAGGTGATGCAAGACATATTGCAGAACAGCTCAACACGCTCTTTACAAAAATGCAGGAAACTTTTGGAAATATAAAATACAACCTATCAACGTTTATTCCTCAAGGATGTGTATCATCTAAAGATCCTCTCCATGAAGCAAAATCAATCATAGGCGAGCTTTCAGATATCTATAAATTTAAAAAGACTATTGAATTAGATATTGATAAAGAAGCAGTATACAAAAGATTTATTGATGCTTTAGAACATAAATTTGAAGTTACTAACTTTGCATTTTATCAAATTAACCAAGCTAGAAATGAAAGAACACTCATCTATGCATCTACTGATAAAGCTATATGCAGTAATAATGTAAATCTAAATGCTAATTTATGTCGTGCTTTTAGAACACAGTCTGATGTAATTTCTACAGAGTATATCGATCTATGTTCAGAATGCCATAAAGAAGATGATTTTTACGTATGTATCCCTTTCCTGATTAATGATGAATATAGTGTAGTTCTAAATATTGCTGCTAAAAATGAAAGTGATGTGACTCGTATTAATGCATTAACTCCTAGTATCAAAAACTATTTAGAAGCTGCAAAACCTGTAATTGAGAGTAGAATTCTTACTGCAAAACTTCGTGATACATCTTTAAGAGACGGTATGACAGGTTTATATAACAGAAGATTTTTAGAAGAGTTTATTGATCAAGTGATCGCTCAGTCAAACCGTAAAGATGAAACATATACCATGATGATGCTTGATGTTGATTTCTTTAAAATGGTTAATGATACATATGGACATGATATTGGAGATAAAGTTATTATAGCGCTTGCAAATGTTCTTAAAGAGAATATACGTGAAGCTGATCTTGCTATCCGTTACGGTGGTGAAGAGTTCTTGGTACTTCTTCATAATGCAACTGACGAAGGTACTATGAAAGTTGCAGATAAAATCCATAGAGCCTTCTCTTCTCTTACCTTTGATGTCGGTCATGGTGAAACCATGAAAAAAACAATTAGTATCGGTATCGCAAAATACCCAGAAGATGCAGATACTATTTGGAAAACAATCAAGTATGCAGATACTGCTTTATATGAAGCAAAAAATACTGGTAGAAATAAGATTGTAGAATTTAAAAGTGAGATGTTCCACGACGATAAAGACTTATACTAGTCTTTATCAGACAACTAATCCTTAATAAGTTTGTTTATTATCCTGCTTATTCCACAAATCAAAAAGAGTACTATTTTCTTCGTAATCAATTTGTTTCAAATTTAAACCTCTATTTGGACTTTGTATATTTTTGTAAAATATCAAATCATCAAATCCACCTCTGGCAGCATCATTCTCAGTTGCTCCATAAAACACTTTATCTATTCTAGCCCACATAATAGCTCCTAAACACATTGGACATGGCATACATGTTGCATAAAGTATACATTCTGACAGATCAAAAGAATTTAAAATTTCACTTGCTTGGCGTATTACGAGTATTTCAGCATGAGCAGTTGGATCTTTGCTTAAAAGGACTTCATTATGTGCAGATGCTATTATTTTATCATCTTTTACTATGACAGCACCAAAAGGTCCGCCATCACCTTTTAACATTCCGTTAGTAGCCTCATTGTAAGCGATCTGCATCCATTTATGCATAAAATACCTTTTCAAATAGAGATAAAAAGATTATACTGAAAATAAAAATGGGAAAGTATAAATGTTGTAAGAAAAAAAAGGAAAAATTAAATCAGAAAGTGGATTGTCACATTAGTGACAACCACATCCTGTACCGCAGCTTCCGCCGCTAGATTGTTGTGGTGCAGCTGAAGATGCTCCACCAGTAGAACAAGCACTTACACCTGGAGGTGTTGTAGGTTGAACAGCAGCATTATCTACTCCACCTTTTGCATTGATATCTTCAATGAAAGCCCAGATAGATTCAGCAGCTTGCATATAACGTTTTGCACTTTCACTCTCAGGTGCTACAAAACTCACAGGCTTACCTTCGTCACCACCTGTTCTGATAGCTGGCTCAATTGGTACCTCGGTAATTACTTCAGTATCAAATTGTTTTGCCATCGGCTCAGATGTTCCTTTGCCGAAAATATCATACTCAACACCAGTATCTGGAGCAATGAATCCACTCATGTTCTCAACAATACCAGCGATTGGAATGTTAAGTTTTTTGAACATATCAAGTGAACGCTTAGAATCATCAAGTGAAACAGTTTGCGGAGTTGTAACTGTTAAACCAGCAGTTACAGGTACACTTTGAGCTAAAGTCAATTGTGCATCACCTGTTCCCGGTGGCATATCGATAACAAGCACATCTAGTTCTGACCATAAAATGTCACGTAGGAATTGCTCGATCGCTTTCATGATCATAGCACCACGCCAGATTAAAGATTGTCCCTCTTCCATAAGTGAACCCATAGACATCATCTCGATACCATACGCTTTAATTGGAAGAACTTTGTTTCCGTTTACTTCTGGTTTGATGTCTGAAACACCAAGCATACGAGGAACATTTGGACCATAGATATCTGCATCTAAAAGACCAACTTTTTTACCCATTTTTGCTAATGATACAGCAATATTTACAGATGTAGTTGATTTCCCAACACCACCTTTACCAGAACTTACCATTAGAAAGTTTTTTACTTGTGGAGCAATATTTTTACCACGAGAAGAAGACTCTCTAGGCATTACAGGAGCTTTAATGTTAATAGTAACATTTGTAGCACCCGCTCTTTTTAATTCTGTAGTAGCTTCGTCAGTAATTTGTTGTGCTACTTCTGGAGCAGATGAAGTAATATCTACTGTACAACTTACATCTGTTCCGTTAATAACGATATCTTTTACAAATCCAAAAGTTACAATATCTTTAGTAAAACCTGGATATGCAACTTTTGAAAGTGCTGATTTTACAATTTCTTCAGTCATTGTTTTCCTTTATAAAATTTTAGTAATTTAAAACTATTTCACTCTTGCAAGTTTAGCATATTTAAATAAGACAATTTTTGTCTTATTTAAACTTCTCTTTTTTATAAGCTAGTTTTTAGTGAGCTTCTGCGAGTTTTGCTTCTTCAGCAATTTTTGCGATTGCTTCAGGATTGTCCATAATCTCTTGAGTAATTTTGTAAGAACAGAATTTCGGTCCACACATAGAACAGAATTCCGCTTCTTTAAATACATCCTGAGGAAGAGTTTCATCGTGATACTCACGAGCACGTTCACTATCTAATGCCAATTCAAACTGTTTTTCCCAATCAAATGTATAACGTGCATCACTCATCTCATCATCGATATCTCTCGCACCTTTACGCCCACGAGCAATATCAGCAGCATGTGCAGCAATTTTATACGCAATAATACCTTCACGTACGTCTTCAGCATTTGGAAGACCTAAGTGCTCTTTTGGTGTTACATAACAAAGCATTGAAGCACCATGCCATCCACCAACAGCAGCACCAATAGCAGAAGAGATATGATCATACCCTGCAGCGATATCAGTTACAAGTGGTCCTAAGATATAAAAAGGAGCTTCGTGACAAAGTTCACGTTGAATTTTCATATTACGTTCGATCTGATTTAATGGAACATGTCCAGGGCCTTCGATCATAACTTGAACATTTTTCTCCCAAGCACGAAGTGTTAACTCACCAAGAACTTTTAACTCACCAAGCTGTGCATCATCAGAAGCATCAGCTAAACAACCTGGACGTAGTGAATCCCCTAAAGAAAGAGATACGTCATACTTAGCACAGATATCTAAGATGTCATCAAATGCAGTATAGAATGGATTTTCTCTGTGGTAATGCATCATCCATGCAGCCATTAAAGAACCACCACGAGATACGATACCCATCTTACGTTTTGCAACTTTCGGCATTGTTTCAAGTAAGAAACCAGCATGAATTGTAAAATAAGAAACACCTTGTTGTGCTTGGCGCTCTAATACTTCAAGCATTACATCTATACTTAAGTCTTCAATCTTGTTATTTACATCATGAAGAATTTGATAAATAGGTACTGTTCCAATAGGTATCTTAGAGTTAGCGATAACCGCTTTTCTAATCTCATCAAGATCACCACCAGTAGAAAGGTCCATTGCAGTATCTGCTTTATAGTGTTGCGATACTTGAACTTTTTCTATCTCACCCTGAACATCTGAAGCGATTGCAGACGAACCGATATTTGCATTGATCTTACATTTAGCTGCAAGACCTATAGCCATCGGCTCTAGTGAAGTGTGATTTACATTGGCTGGAATGATCAGCCTACCACGAGCTATCTCACTACGAACTAGTTCAGGAGACAAGTCTTCGATTTTTGCGACATATTCCATTTCTGGTGTAATAATGCCTTGTTTAGCGTAATACATCTGTGTTCTCACAGGATCGTTTTCACGCTCTTTTACCCATGAAGATCTCATAATCTCTCCTAAATTTTATATTATATAGTGGAAATATAGTCAAATAAAGTTAATTTAACCTAAAAAAATTTAGAAAAAGAGGTGAATAATCTTCAACTTTAAGATTTCGCAAGTTAACGATCTGTATAATTTCGTAACACTTTTAAGGATTAGGAGCTTCTTTGTCAAACCTGACACTGATATTACTAGCTGCTGGAAACTCTACTAGATTTGAAATGGGAGTTAAAAAGCAATGGCTACGTATAGAGGATAAACCGTTGTGGTTACATGTAGCCCGCGGTTTTGAAAAAACGAAAAAGTTTGCAGAAATTATTATTGTGGCATCACAAGATGACATAGTTTATATGCAAAACTATGCAACGTATCAATTTGTAACGGGTGGGACAACAAGACAACAATCTCTAAAAAATGCTCTTGAATATGTAAAGAGTGAGTATGTACTTGTAAGTGATATAGCTCGTGCTTGTATTAATGATGAATTTTTAACTCGAATTATCACTTATAAAACAGATGCAGACTGTGTTGTTCCTTATCTGAAAGCAAACGATACTATTGTGTATGAAAACGAAACAATCGATCGTGACAAGGTTAAAAGAGTACAGACCCCTCAACTGTCTAAAACTCAAGTCTTAACAGAAGCGCTTCAAACGCAGCAAGAGTTTACAGATGAGAGTAGTGCTATTGTAGCCGCAGGTGGAACAAGAGAGTTTGTTTTAGGCGATGAAAAAGCACACAAAATTACATATTTAGAGGATCTGAATAAGATTCCTTGTCTAAGTGCGCCGTCAAATGATACCTTCAGCGGTAACGGATTTGATGTACATGCATTTGATGACAAAGGTGATATGTGGCTTGGCGGTGTAAAAATCGAATCAGACTTTGGCTTTAAAGCACATAGTGACGGAGATGTAGCTATCCACTCTTTAATAGATGCATTGCTTGGTGCTGCTGGAATGGGTGATATAGGAATGATGTTTCCCGATAACGATGAAGAATATAAAGGGATTGATTCTAAAGAACTCTTAAGAAGAGTTGTAACAAAAATCAGTAACTTTGGTTTTGTAATCGTAAATGTTGATCTGACTATTGCAGCACAAAAACCACGTTTATCTGCTTATAAAGCAAAGATGCGTGAAACTTTGGCCTCAGTTATGAATATTGAGGTCTCAAAAGTAAATATAAAAGCGACGACAACAGAGAAACTTGGCTTTATCGGAAGAGCCGAGGGTGTCGGTGTATGGTCAAATGCAAATTTAAAATATTTTAATTGGAAGATGTAAGTTGAAGATATTAATAATTGAAAATGAAGTATATTTAGCGCAAAGTATTGCGACAAAACTTGGTGAACTTGGTCACGTATGTGAAATGTGTACATCTACGAAAGATGCTATTAGAGGGAATAACTACGACGTAGTACTATTATCTACTAACATCAATGGACAAGATTTCAATCCTGTAATTGAAACTTTTAAAAACTCTATTGTTATTTTAATGGTTTCATATATTAGTAACGATACTGTTTCCAAACCTCTTAGTGCAGGTGCAAAAGACTATATCCTAAAACCTTTCATGATTGAAGAGTTAATTAGAAAAATAGATCACTACCAAGATTACGAAAAACTCAAAAAACGTAATCTTGCTTACGAAAAGTACCTTGACCATACATTTGCAAACGTCAAAAATGAGATTAGCCTGGATAATGTCGAATTACCGCTTTTTATCTCTTCAAATTTCCAAAAATATGCTGATGCATTTGCATTTGAATATGCAAAGGTACAAAACCTACCTATACATTTTGTAACACTTAGTGATCCAAAAGCACTAACAGAGATCGAAAATCTACCACAAAACAGTATAATTTATTTAATCGACTATCAAGCACTGAAAAAAACAGATAAAAAAACTTTTTGTGAATTGATAGCAGATAAGAAAGCGATTATATCTTCGACAGATAAAATTGATGAAGTGGTGCACAGGGTTGTTGAGATAAAAAGTGATAGTAATGTTTTTGATAAAAATGAAATATTGCCTATCGAGGACTATGTAAAATATATAGTACTAAATTATCAAGATAAATACCCAGACACAGAACTATCAAAAAAACTAGGTATAAGTCGTAAAAGCTTGTGGGAGAAGCGAAAGAAATATGACATCATCAAGAAAAAATAAAACTTTATATATTGACAAAGAGGCAGCCTCTGCTTTAGAGCTTGTAAAAGACGGCTTATTATTACCTGTTACAAAACTTATGAATAAACAAGAGTCTGAAGATGTTT
>JBFEUD010000076.1:0-7583 GCA_041547625.1 Sulfurimonas sp. | reverse complement strand
TTAAATTCAATGTTTTTTCGTATTCTTCTACTGCTTTACCCGAAGGATCATCAAAACCTACGTGTATAGTCTTCACAGCTTTTGGAAACATAGGACAAGTCTCTTTTGCATGATCACATACAGTTACGACTAAATCAAACGGAGTATCTAAAACCGTCTCAATAACTTTTGAATGGTATTCATCTTTCCAGTATCCTTTTGATTCTAAAAGGGCTTGAGCATTTGGATTTACTGCACCGCTTGCTTTTACACCTGAACTTTGAGCCTCTACGCACTCACCGAGTTTAGCATTAATCAATGCTTCTGCCATAATAGAACGGCAACTGTTGCCCGTACATAGTATTAAAACTTTTTTATTCAATGTTACAACCTTTTTTTAGTTTTGGAATTTCTATATCAAGATAGCTTACCTCTTTAAGGACATTTTCCCTAAATTTATCGATAGGAGAACGGATAGAATAGTATGCCCATCGTCCTTCACGTCTAACTTTTAAAAAACCGCCGTCTTTTAATATTTTCAGATGTCTTGAAATTCGTGATTGGATCATGTCAAATGAGTTTTCTATGTCACAGACACATACCTCATTGTTTTCATGAATAAATCGCAAGATTTTAATCCTAGTTTCATCGTTGATTGAACCAATTGTTTGTAAAAATATTTCCATACAAGAAGTATAACTAAACACAATTAATATATCAAGATATATTGATATGTTGAGATCACGCAAAAAATGTTCCAACTCTTACTTAACTTTTAGTTTTTTTTCTCTACAATAAATAAAAAATTATATAGGAACGATTGATTAGAATATGAGAATAGATAAGTTTTTAAATGCCGTAAATATTACTAAAAGACGTTCTGTCGCACAAGATATGATCGCAAACGGTGTAGTACTCATTAATGATGTTGTCGCTAAAGCAAGTAAAAATGTTGAGATAGGAAGTATTATTACCATCAACTATCTAAAAGAAGCAAAAAAATATAAAGTTTTACAGATACCGACAACAAAATCAACGCCGAAATCTTTACAACATGAATACATCGAGGAACTATAATAATGAACTACGAAGAAGCAAAAGAGAAGTTTACAGCACTGTTTGAACATCAGATGGATGATGCTCAGATGAAAGAGTTTTTGGAGAGTATTACATTAGATGCCCATACCCCTATAGAAGTGATAGCAGCAGCGGCAGAAGTTATGAGGACTTTTGCTCTTCCTTTACCAGTATCTGACGAGATTAAAGCAAAAGCAATCGATATTGTAGGAACTGGTGGAGATAAAATAGGTTCATTTAATATCTCATCAACTGTAGCTTTACTTGTTGCAGCAACAGATTGTATCGTTGCTAAACACGGAAGCCGTTCTATAACTTCAAAAAGCGGTAGCGCAGATATGTTTGAAGCTTTGGGTGTCAGACTCGATTTAAATATTAAACAAAGTGCAAAACTTTTAGAAGAAACAGGTTTTACTTTTATGTTCGCACAAAACCATCATCCTGCAATGAGTTTTATCATGCCGGTAAGAAGAAGTATTCCTGATAAGACTATTTTTAATATTCTTGGACCATTAACTAATCCTGCAGGTGTTAAAAAGTCTATGCTGGGTGTATTTGATAAAGCTTTTGTTCGAAAGATGTTAGAAGCACTTCGTATGAACGGTTCAGAATCAGCATTGGTAGTTAGTTCAAAAGAGAAAATGGATGAGATTAGTATCAGTGATGTAACATATGCTTCTAGACTTCATAATGGCATTGTGACTGATTTTGAAATAGATCCTGAGTCTTACGGTATTAGAAAAATGCCATTACAGGCGATTGTAGGTGGAGATGCCAATGAAAATGCACAGATCTTAAAGAATATTTTTGACTCTACAGCAACAGATGCTCAGCGTGATATTGTTTTAATGAATGCTGCTGCTTCATTAATGGTTGAAGGAACAGCTCGTGATATTCAAGAAGGGCTTGAAATTGCTAGAGAAACTATTAGAAGTCAAAAAGCGAAGAAAAAATTAGAGCAAATTGTAGAGATATCAAACAAACTATGAAAGAAAATACATATACAGTCTCTTTAGAAGAACTAGATAGTGTAGTGGCCGAATTTTTAGAGCATTTTAAACATGGAGTGGTCATTTTAAAAGGTGACCTCGCAGCAGGCAAGACTACATTTGTAAAAACAGTAGCAAAACTCAAACAAATCTGCGAAGACGTTACATCACCTACATTTTCATTGCAACAGTGCTACGGTGATGATACATACCATTATGATATCTATAATCACGGGCTAGACCATTTCGCTGCTCTTGGAATGATGGAAGAGCTTGAAAAAACGGGTTTGCATTTTATCGAGTGGGGAAATGATGAGTTGGAGAAGATCCTTGATGCAGCAGGGTTTGATGTAGCAACAATAGAGATAGAGAAGATTTCAAATGATAAAAGAGAGTACACTATATGCATACGCTAAAAGCAGTTGATTTAAAAAAGAGTATTAAAGATTTAAATATCGTAAAAGGGATTTCCCTAGAGGTAAAAAGTGGTGAAGTTGTAGGGCTTTTAGGACCAAATGGAGCAGGAAAAACAACTACGTTTTATATGATTTGTGGGCTAGTAGCTGCAAGTGGAGGGCAAGTGTTTTTTGACGATG
Source organism: Sulfurimonas sp. (assembly GCA_041547625.1). Classification (GTDB taxonomy): domain Bacteria; phylum Campylobacterota; class Campylobacteria; order Campylobacterales; family Sulfurimonadaceae; genus Sulfurimonas. Next base: position 4,942 of record JBFEUD010000076.1, on the reverse strand, counting down.
ATGAACTCACAGGCCAACCATTGCACCAAAGAGCATTAAAAGGGATAGGGTATTTACCTCAGGAAGCTTCTATCTTTAAAGACTTAAGTGTAGAAGACAATCTTATGATCGCTGCACAGGTAGGGATCAAAGATAAAGCAAAGCAGCAAGAGAGAATTTTAGAACTGCTTGATATGTTCAATATCGAACCAATTCGTTACCGTAAAGGTATCTCTCTTTCTGGTGGTGAGCGTCGCCGTGTTGAGATCGCACGTGCACTTGTAAATCATCCGAAATTTTTACTGCTTGATGAGCCTTTTGCAGGGGTTGACCCAATTGCAGTTATGGATATTCAAAAAGTTATTCATCAGCTTGTTTCATACGATATTGGTGTACTCATCACTGACCATAATGTTCGTGAAACACTTGATGTATGTGATCGTGCGTATGTTATTAAGTCAGGTGAACTACTGGCTAGCGGCACGAGTGAAGAGATTGGTAAAAACGAGGATGTCCGTACACACTACCTCGGTGAAAATTTCAAACTTTAGGGTAAAGCTTGGCAGTTCTAAGACAATCTCAAAGCGTTGAAACAAAACACAAACTCTCAAATACTTTAAGAAACTGGCTTCCGATACTTCACTCAAGCCTTTCTGACTTGGGTGAGGCCATGGAGCCGTTTGTTAATGCAAATCCTGTTATTGACGTAAAGTCTGGATATGAAGAGGATTTTGAAAAAAAGATCCCTAAAAAGATCTTTTCAGGTAGTGTTAGCAATTCAAGAACAGAACAGATTGAAGCTTTAACAATTCAGTCTAGAAGTTTATATGAAGTGCTTGATGAGCAACTTGAAGCACCTTTATTCCCTACACCGATTTCTCAAGAGATCGCAAAATACGTAGTAGAAAATTTGGATGAAAACGGTTATTATGAAGGCGATAGTAACGAATTTTGTCAAGAGCATAGTATAGGAATTGATGCTTTTGAAAAAGTCCGTTTAAGATTTGCACATATCGAACCGCTTGGAATTGGTGCAAAAGATCTTTCAGAATCATTTTTATTTCAGCTGGATAACTCAGAAATCTCCAATGAAGCATATCCATTGGCTGTAGAGATGATCAATGACCTGCAAAATATTCACAGTTATTCAAACAAAGAGTATTTTTCTGAAGTTATGCATATTATTTCCACTTTCAAAAATCCGCCAAACATAGAGTATCAAGAAGACTCGAGCCATGTAGTACCCGATTTGATGATCTATTTTAATGATGAAGACCAGATCGAAGTAAAACTCAATGATTCATATTATCCGGCTATTCATATTGATAGCTCTTATGGAGTAGAGCACGATTTTATTTCTCAAAAGATTAAAGAGGCAAAATCTTTAGTAGATGCACTAGAGATGAGAAAGGCAACGCTCTATAAAGTGGGTCTCATGATCGTTGAATACCAATACGATTTTTTTACAGGCGGGCAGATAATGCCACTGACACTCAAAACTCTTGCAGATGAATTTGGGCATAACCCTTCAACTATTTCTCGTGCAATTGCAAATAAATATATTGCTTGTGACCGCGGTGTATTTGCGATGAAAGATTTCTTTACGACGGCTATAGATGAAGATGTAAGTAATGCTGCAATTAAAGAGTTTTTAACGGGACTTGTAAAAGAGGAGAGTCGTGAGAAACCTCTGAGTGATATGAAACTATTAGAACTCATTCAAGATAAGTTCAAAGTAAAAATGGTGCGTAGAACTATCGCAAAGTATAGAAAACAGCTTAATATTGCCGGTTCAAGCGAGAGAAAGAAGCTTTATCAACTAGGTCTGTCTTGAATATAAAAGAGGTTTTAGATCGTGAAGTTGCTGCACGTAACTGTTACGAGGAAGTATGTGACGAAAAACTTGATCCAATTATCGTAGCAAGAAAATATAACGATGAAGCCATTGCACTTATTTGCTCACTTTTTGCATACGGTAACGTCAAGCAGATCGTAAAGTTTTTGGAATCACTGGATTATTCTTTATTAGAAAAAAGTGATAAAGAAATTGAAGATGCTTTGCAAAACTACTACTATAGATTTCAATCTGCTGATGATGTAATCGCAATTTTTAAGGCCTTGAAGCGTTTAAAAGAAGTTACTACTTTAGAAGAGCTTTTTATCAGTCAATATAGACAGAGAAAAAATGTAATAGACGGAATTAATGCGATCATAGAAAAACTTTATGAAGTATATCCTTATGAATCAAAAGGATATACTTTTTTGGTAGGCAAAGTGACAACTAAAACAAAAGGTGCAGGGGCATTAAAGCGTTGGATGATGTGGCTGCGTTGGATGGTGAGAAAAGACAATATTGACTTGGGTCTTTGGAGTGGAGTAAACAGAGCAGATCTCATTATTCCGCTTGATACGCATACTTTCAATGTAAGCAGAAGATTAGGGCTACTGCAACGTAAAACATATGACTTACAAGCTGCAATCGAGCTCACAGAAGTACTTAAAGAGTTTGACAAAGAAGATCCGTTAAAATACGACTTTGCATTGTACAGGCTGGGACAAGAAAAGATTTTTTAAAGGGAATATATTTGGAGTTTTTAATACATTTTCACCTGATGGCAGCGATGGCATGGATAGGTGGTTCAATTTTTATGTTTGTTCTTGGAGTAACTCTCAGAGACAAAGCAAAACAACAACAGGTATATCCAAATATAGGTCCAATCTTTGGGTACTTTGAAATTTTTTCACTTGTGATTTTACTGGTCAGTGGTATTTTAATGGCTGATAATAAGGGCTTGATTCACGCATTTTTAGAAGGTGATGCAAGTGAAATAGGTATTGTTTTTTACAATAAAATAATGCTTATTGCATTCGTTATTATGTTTACGATGATCCATTTTGTAGTAGCACTCAAAACAAATAAAAAAGAGCGTACAAAATTTCAAAACTTTCTTTCTCGAAGCTCTTCGCTTATGGTCTTATTTTTAAATCTTGTTGTATTGCATTATGCGATCATGTTAAGAAGTATGCTAAATTAACTAGGAATTTTTGAAAGAACCTGTGGAGTTATAGGATCGAGTGTAATTGCTTCATCTGTTGCAATAGTTGTAGTCCCACACTTTAATTGTCCACTACTGAGTACTTTTATACGTAAACCGCCTCGACCCTTCATGAGCTTGTAAGTATCTTTGGCAATTACTGCATTCATCCATGTACAGGGTGCACAGTGTGCCATTCCTTCACACTCTACATCACCTAATTTAAATCGTTTGCCAATCAATGAATTGAGATGAACACCACTTATAATGACATTTCTGCGGAAAAGTTTTGGGTCTACTTTAAAGCCAAGATCTTTCGAAATTTCGTCGATCACTTCAGCAGAGATAAGTGTAACAGGGTACTTGGAAAATTCAAAACGATCCCCTCTGAGTCCTTGACCTTGTGTTAACCCAATCTCTTTATGTTCTAAAGTGGGTGCATCTCCTACATCAAATTTTTCTCTTGTAAAATAGTTGTGTTTGGGAGATGTAAAAATGTGGTGGATAAATACTGGATACGAATGATTATACATCTTTGAAGTATAGCATATATAAGGTATAATCAAACCAATGAAAAATATCTCTAAAAAACGATTGAGACTGGATATAGCAGGGGTGGTACAAGGTGTGGGATTTCGCCCTTTTGTATACCAATTGGCACTTGAACATTCCATAGAAGGATATGTATTAAACAACGGAGATGGTGTTGTTATAGAGGTTGAAGGATTCAATGACTCTTTAGAGAGTTTTTTAGAAAAATTACAAGAGAAACAGCCTCCTTTATCTCGTATAGATACGATAGATATACAAACACTTCAGCTTCAAAATACCCAAGGTTTTTCAATTGTTCGTTCGAATAATACTGATGTCACAACAATGCTCTCGCCCGATATATCGATATGCAAAGATTGCAGGGATGAGATGAATGAATCCACAAACAGACGTTACAAATACCCTTTTATCAACTGCACAAACTGCGGACCGAGATATACTATAGTCAAAGAACTGCCGTATGACAGAAAAAACACATCTATGCACACTTTTGAGATGTGTGAAGAGTGTCATAAAGAGTATAGTGAGCCGACAAACCGTCGTTTTCATGCACAGCCAATATCGTGTTTTCATTGTGGGCCTACACTGAACTTTTCCATAGAGGAGTTTGTCGGTTATATTAACGATGGCAAAATTGTAGCATTAAAGGGGCTAGGCGGGTATCATATAGTATGTGATGCAACAAATGATCAAGTGGTGCAAGAGCTCCGAGAACATAAAAAACGAGAGACAAAACCTTTTGCGGTGATGTTTAAAGATATTGAAGCGATTAAAAAGATAGCTCACTTAAGCGAAAAAGATGAGGACCTGATCCTCTCAAAAGAGCGACCGATAGTTATAGTGAGAAAAAAAGAGAGCAGCTCTTTATCCTCTCTCATAGCGCCGAATATTGATAGAATGGGGGTCTTTTTACCATATACTCCTCTACATGAGCTGATCTTAGAAAAGCTTGATCATCCTATAGTCGCAACTAGTGCAAACTTAGGTGACGAACCTATTATTACCAATGAAGAGGAGTTATATGAGAAGCTTCCATTTCTTGAGTGTGTACTTTCACATAATAGAGAGATTGTAAATGCCTGTGATGACAGTGTAGTTTGCACTATTGCAAATAACTATATATCTATGCGTCTTGCTCGCGGGTTTACACCCCAGAGCTTTTATCAAATGAAAACCTCTAGTAGAAAGATATTGGCACTTGGTGCACATCAAAAAAGTACTATAACATTGGCATTTGAGAACCATATAGTTCTCTCTCCCCATATAGGAGATCTGAATTCACTTGAAGCTTTTGAGTATTTCTTACGTACACTTGATACTTTTAAACGGTTATACAATTTTGAACCCGATCTTATAGTGTGTGACAAACATCCACA
>JBFEUD010000075.1:0-7613 GCA_041547625.1 Sulfurimonas sp. | reverse complement strand
TAAGAGGACTTTTTTAGTAGGTTTTGTTTAATACCTTACCTTGGATAGATACAAGCCGTTCGCAGGTGCAGGTTTGAGCTTATGATTCATTTTAAGTGTTAGTTTTTCTTGAATCTGCTGGGCGCTTAGATTAAGTAAAGCTCCAACCATAAATCTGATTTGGGTGCGTAAAAAACCGTTTGCTTCAAAATAAAGCACAATATACTCTTTATGTTGATAAGCAAAAGCTTTATAAACTTCACGTACAGAACTTTTAGTATCACTGCCCATTTTCATAAAGTTGGCAAAATCATGTTGACCGATAAAAAGTTTTATATTTTGTTGCAAGATATTGAAATTAGCTTCATCAATAAACGTAACAAAGTCTGCTTCAAAAGGATTTGATTGCCCTGGTTTAATAATATATCTGTATACACGTGATTTTGCAGAGTATCTAGCATGAAAATCATCTGCAACTGAAAATACTTTTTTTACAGTTATACTGGAGGGAAGCATTTCATTGAGAATACGTTTTAGTTTATGCAAGTCTGTCCAAAAATCTGGAAGGTCGACATGGGCTACTTGATAAGATGCATGAACACTTTTATCTGTTCTACCGCTAGCAACAGTTTTGCCTCTAATACCAAGTTGTTGTAATACATGTTCAAATTGGCCAAAAACAGTATTTTGTGAACTTTTTTGGATTTGAGAGCCTAAAAAGTGCGTACCATTGTAAGCTAGAATAAAAGCCACTCTCATTTTAAAATCTTTTAGTAATTGTTTGTTTGTAAATAAAGTATGTTCCTAAAAGCCACAAAGTACTTATAAGATAGATTGCATGAAAGCCAAGAACACGATGTAGGGACATTGAAGCTGCATAATATAGAATGACACTCAAAAAGATATAGAGATAAATTTTTGATTTTTGATGTCTTGCATGAACAACACCAATAGCTACTATTAAAAAGATTGAAAGTAGGGGAAAAAGACTCAGTAGGGTATTTGTTATTAAAAGTCTGTTTTTCTTTTTTCTTCCATCATCTGCGGTCCAAAATTCTAGAGGCTTCTCATAGGCTTTTAAAGAGGATTGTAGTGTGTCATATATTGTCATTGTATCAAAGTTCATCTGTGTAAACTTTTCTTTTGAATAGCTGTACCCTTCGCCGTTTGTAAGTTCTAGCTGCAATACACCACCATCGTTAATTACATCAGCTTGTTTTGCAGAGATAAGTATCTCTTCAGCATTTTCTTTATTGAATAAAAGAACATCCTCATATCTTTTATTTTCTTTATCTTCTTTACCAATATATAATAACCATGGGCCAAAATTATTTCCAAACTCACTTGCTGAGAGATTGAATTTTGCTTCACTCTTTTTTTGGTCGATAAAGTTATCTGATAGATTGTTTGTATGAGGATAGAGTACAAAATAGTCTATAAAAAGGAGTGTAGAAAGTAAAAGTGCAGGAATTGATAATGTTTTAACCAAAAATGACGGTTTAATTCCAAGAGCAAAAATAACTACTATTTCATTGTCATTAGAGAGTTTAAATATTGAAAGTACTGCCGCTATAAAAAAAGAGATAGGAAGTGTGTAAAATAATATGTCAGGAAGTACAAACATATAGAGTTTTACCATATCTAAAAGCGAGAGTTTAATAATTGCCGTATATGTAGCTAGTTTAATTGAAAAGATCATTGATGCAATTACAAACAGAGGCAAAAACATCGATAAAAATACTGATGATAAATTTGAAAGAATATAACGTCTGAGTTTATGCATTAAAGTTCGCCTCTAAAAAAGCTAAAATTTGTGAGTCATAGACAAAAGTGATGATTGTTGCAAGGGCTAAAAAAGGTACAAATGGTACACGTTGCTCTTCTGCAGGTCTGTTTAATAACAAGAGCATAACAGGAAGTGCTAAAATTGCCGATAAAAAGATAGCAAAAAGCCCCAGTTTAAGTCCCAGCAGAGCACCCATTGTCGCGGCAACCATGATATCGCCTTCACCCATTGCTTCTATCATAGGAGTACGATCAAAATGTTTGTTCCACGATGTTTTTGTTTTAAGACCTGCACGATATACTGATGATGTCAGATAATAAGAAAGTGCAAAACGAAGCAGGGTGAAACCGCCTGCGAATAAAAGTGCATTTTGGGCATGTGTTAAAAACATTTGCGGTGAAAAAGCTCCTGCAACTGCAAATAGAATTGCTAAAAGATTGAGTGAATCGGGAACCATTTTGTATTTAAAATCGATCATAGAGAGTGCTAAAAGCATTAAAAAACTCATTGCGATAAAAAAAGCCGGTATATTTACTCCGTATTTAGAAGCTACAAGAAAAAAGATAATTCCAGAACTCATCTCTATAATTGGATACTGAACAGAGATCTTAGCTTTACAATATGCACATTGTCCACCTAAGAAGATCCACGAAAAAAGAGGGATATTATGCCAAGGTTTTAGCTGTGTATTACATGATGTACAATGTGATGGTGTAAATACGACACTTTCTCCTTCAGGTATACGCAAAATAACGACGTTTAAAAATGAACCGAATAGTATTCCTAAAAGTAAAGCTAATAATAATTCCATCATTTTAATCCACCAAATCGTCTTTCAACTTTTTTAAATTTTTTTATAATTTTTTCAAACTCTTTTACATTAAAATCTGGCCAAAGGGTGCCTGTAAAGAAGAGTTCTGCATAGGCAGCTTGCCAGAGTAGGAAGTTTGAAAGTCTGTGATCACCCCCTGTACGGATTAGAAGATCGACATCAGATTTACAATCGAGTGCATTATCCAGCATCTCTTTTGTAATCTCTCCTTCTTGTTGTTTGAGAGCATTAAAAGCACGCAGTATTTCATCTTGTGAACCGTAATTAAGTGCTAAAGATTGTACTAAGCCATCACAGTGAGCTGTTTTTTCCTGAGCTACTTGCAAAGTTTCTTGTAATTGTTTTGAAAAAGCTCTGATATCACCAATAGGTTCAAAACGGATATTGTTTTTAAGATACGTTTCTAACTCTTGTTTAATGTATTTGTCAAGCAGCTTCATTAAAAACTCAACTTCTAAACGTGGACGTTTCCAGTTTTCTGTTGAAAATGCATAGAGTGTTAAACGTTCGATCTCTTCATGTGCTGCACAATATTCAGTAATACCACGAACAACTGTGGCACCGGCTTCATGTCCGTCTGAACGTTTTTTATTGCGTAATTCTGCCCAACGTCCGTTTCCATCCATGATTATTGCTACATGACCAAGTTTATTCATATTAGTTTTCTAACTCTTTTGCATTATTTAAGATTTCAAAAGCTACATCTAGTTTTGGTGCTTTGGAAATAAATGAGGAGCCATTAGCTGTAATAAATTCAATCTCGTTGGTATCTGTCCCGAAGCTTGAAGAATTTTTGAGTATATTTAAACATACTGCATCAAGACTTTTGTTTTGAAGCATATTTTCTGCATTAGTTGTCGCAGTTCTGTCATCCATTTCTGCTTTAAAACCTACAACTTTGATCCCTTCTTTATCAATAGAGCTTAAAATATCTACGTTTTTCTTCATCTCTATTGTCCAGCTCTCACCGAGAAGCTCTTTTTTGAGTTTACCACTTTGAGCAAATGCCGGTACATAGTCACTTACAGCTGCAGCCATAAACAGATAAGGTGTTTTTTGGATTAGATGAATATGTTCATCTCGCATCAAAGTGGCTTTTGAAACTTTCCCTTTTTTTGCAATTCTGATCGAATCGACAAGGTACTCATACATTTCAGCACTATCTTCAACGTCTAGTTTGTGCATCTCTTTCGGCAGATCTGATGGAATCTTTGTCGAGATAAGATTGACATCTGCGCCTCTTAAATAAAGAGCTGTAGCGACGGCTGCTGCCATTTTCCCACTTGAAAAATTGGAGATGTAACGAACGTCATCGATCTTCTCAATCGTACCTCCGCCTGTCACCATAACCATTCTGTCTGCCCAAAAATCTTCTTTAAGAAGTTCTCTTGCAGTTGCATAAAAGATATCTAGTGGTTCAGCAAGTGCACCGTCACCTGTTGTTTTACATGCAAGCTCTTTTGTCTGAGTATTGAGAATTGTGTAGTTGGCAATTCCTAGCATTTTGAGATTTGCCTGGCTGATAGGGTGTTGAATCATGTTCGTATTTGCTGCTGGAGCTAATATTTTCATATCCGGAAAAGCAAGGGCTACTTGAAGTAAAATATTGTCAGCTATGGCATTTGCAAGTTTTGCGATTGTATTTGCAGTGGCTGGTGCAATAACCATAATATCAGCCCATTGAGCCAGTTTTATATGGTTATGATCGTTTGTCCAGTCTTCGTTGTTGTCATCGAGAACTTTGTTAGATGTCAGCGTTTCAAAAGTAAGGGGTGTAACAAATTTTTTTGCAGCTTCACTCATTACAACACGAACTTCTGCACCCGCTTTAACGTAAAGACGAGCAAGTTCGAGTGCTTTATATACAGAGATTGAACCTGTTACTGCTAAAATTATTTTTTTATTTTCAAGTAAATTTGGTGAAATATTCATTGTATATCTTTTAATATAGTCTTTTAGTGTGTATTTTACCCTAAAATACTTAGAGTTCCAAGCTATTTTTTCCCAAAAAATTTATAATAAAAATCTTTTATAAGTTTCATTTTTCCACGGCTGATTACAAGATTTCCGCTTGCAATTTCACCGCTTGTTACAGTAGTCCCAGCTGCAATCATTACGTCATCGGCAATTGTGACAGGTGCTACAAGTTGAGAATCACTTCCAACAAACACATTTTTACCGATTTTAGTTTTATATTTTTTTAAACCGTCGTAGTTACATGTAATTGTTCCTGCACCGATGTTTGTACCTTCATCGATTTCAGCATCTCCAAGATAGCTTAAATGTCCCGCTTTTACACCTTTAAGTGTCGCTTTTTTCACTTCGACAAAATTACCTATATGTGTATCTTCGATCAAAGAAGCAGGGCGGAGGTGTGCTAAAGGTCCTACATCAGAGTTTTTTACAATGCTATCTTCAATTACAGAATGTGCTTTAACCTCCGAATTGATAATTTGTGAATTTCCTGTAATTCTAACACCGTTTTCAACTCTACATTCACCCTCAAAGATAACTTCATCTTCTATGTATATAGTCTGTGGAAGCTGCATACTTACACCTGCATTCATCCATTTCGTTTTAATGCGTTCCTGCATAATAACTTCAGACTCAGCAAGGTCTTTTTTAGAATTAACCCCTTTAAAATGCTCTTCATCAACAAGTAATGGTGCAATCGTTAAACCATCCTTTTTTGCCATAGCGATTACATCTGTAAGATAATATTCTTCTTGGGCATTATCGTTTGAAAGTAGAGGAATATATTTATCTAAAACTTCTTTTTTAAATGCATAAATCCCAGCATTTACAGTAGTAACATTTAATTCTGCAGGATTTGCGTCTTTTTGTTCCACTATATACTGTACTTCATTATGATCTATCACTACACGTCCATAGCCGTTTGGATCTTCAAGGTCAAAAATACTCATAATAATATCTGCATCATTATGTAAAAATCCTTCTAACGCTTTAGCAGTGATTAGAGGCATATCTCCGTTGAGAACGAGAACTTTGTCATTTTTCGGTGCTACATTTTTCATAGCACCACCTGTTCCCGGAAAGTTTTGAGCGTCTTGTTCAACAAAAGTAATATCGCTAAAATAAGATTCCATCGTTTGTTTTACTTCATCTTTTTGATGTGCTATTACAACTGACACATCATTTGAAATCTCTTTGGAAGCTTTAATGATATGATAAAGCATAGGTTTACCAGAAATTTCATGTAAAACCTTTGCTTTGTTTGATTTCATACGGCTTCCTTTGCCAGCCGCTAAAATAACGATACTAATATTGTTTAAATCCATTACAACTCTTTCTAAATTATGTTTAATTTTAAAATTTTACCATAAAAGTTAATTTAACTTGTGGTATTATAATGTGTTTATAAAATTTTATAAGGTTTGTGATGGATTTAGGTACGGTCATTGGTCTAGTGTTAATTTTAGCCCTTTTATTCGGGGCTATGGCGATGGGTGTTGGTATCGGCCCTTATATCGATATTCCCTCTGTTTTAATCGTTATCGGTGGTTCTATCGGTTCATTAATGATTGCATTTAAACCTGCACAGATGAAAAAGTTTACAAAAGTCTTTATGGTGGCTATTAAACCTACTGAAGAAGATGTAAACGAACTTATAAAAAAACTGGTTGAATTTGCAACAAAAGCCAGAAAAGAAGGTATTCTTGCTTTAGAAGGCGATGTAAACAACGAAGAAAATGAGTTTTTGAGAAAAGGCTTATCGATGGCAATTGATGGAAGTGAACCGGATACGATTCGTGAACTTTTAGAGATTGAGATGGAGCAAACAAGTACACGTCATAAGGCGCATGCAGCAATTTTTTCAACGTGGGCAGGTCTCGCAGGGGCAATGGGTATGATCGGTACTTTAATCGGACTTGTTGCAATGCTTTTAAATATGGCAGACCCTTCAGCAATTGGTCCATCAATGGCGGTTGCCTTGCTTACGACTATGTATGGTGCTATGATTGGAAATATTTTCGGTGCACCGATTGCCAATGTACTGAATATCAGAAATGATGATGAAACAATTGTAAAACTTATTATTTTAGAAGGTATTATGTCTATCCAGGCTGGGGATGCACCGAGAGTTTTAGAAGCTAAACTGCTTGCATATTTAGCACCTGCTGAACGTGTAAGTCAGTTCGATTAATGGATAGCTGATGGCTAAGAAAAACAAGTGTCCTGAATGTGAGCAGTGTTTACCTGCATGGCTGGCAGCTTTTGGAGACTTAATGTCTCTGCTTCTTTGTTTCTTTGTATTACTTCTTTCTATGTCGAGTATGGATGCTAAAAAAATTTCTGAAGCGATAGGATCGTTAAGTGGTGCTATGAGTGTTTTAGAAGGTGGGACGCAAACAGAAATTTCTAAAAAACGTATTCAGGAATCTACGCCAATCGAAACTAAAGATGAAACAAGTGAAATTGTAAATAGAATTCAACAGGCAGTTGCTGATGCAAATGAGATGGTTGAAAAACAGCAAGGTCCTGAAATCTCTTTAGAAGAAGCTCAGGAAGGGTTTGTAATTAAAATGCCCGCAACACTTCTTTTCAAAGCTGGAAGTGCAACAATAGATAATCAAGATGCACTTTTATTTTTAAAAAGAATGGCTTTACTTATCGATGAAATGCCTAACGATGTTGAAGTGAGTGTACAAGGACATACGGATGATAGTGGTCCAGGTCTTAACAGCCCTTTTAAAGATAATTGGGAACTCTCTACTGCAAGAGCTATTTCAGTACTTAAAGAGCTTGAAATCGATGGAGTTGATCCAAAAAGAATGAATGCTACTGGGTATGCAGAGTATCAACCTATTGCGACAAATGCTACAAGATTAGGTAGAGAAAAAAATAGAAGAGTTGAACTACACTTTTTTGGTAAAAAGACAGATTCTTCACAGAAAAAAGCAACATCTATACTTGATCAGGCAAAGTAGTAAAAAATGCTAAGATTTTTTACATTACTTGTAATCTTTTCGGCTGCGTTGTTAGGAGCTGAAAATG
>JBFEUD010000074.1:0-7633 GCA_041547625.1 Sulfurimonas sp. | reverse complement strand
CCAGACCACGAGGAACAATAGAAACTTTTGAAACTTTTTTAGCTCCTGCCGTAGTTTCAGCTAAAAGAGCATGCCCACTTTCATGATACGCTACAATTTTTTTCTCTTTAGGGTTAATACGACGTGATTTTTTCGCTAAACCTGCGAGAGCTCTCTCTACAGATTCGAAAAGGTCTTGTTGTTTAACCGTCTTTTGATTTTTACGTCCTGCTAAAAGTGCCGCTTCGTTAACTATATTTGCTAAATCTGCACCCGCAAGGCCTGCTGTTAGACGAGCAACCTCTTCTAAATCAACATCCTTATCCATCTTCACATCTTTAACGTGAACTTTTAAGATCTGAATACGCCCTTCGAAATCAGGTTTGTCAACTAATACTTGTCTGTCAAAACGTCCCGGACGTAATAGTGCTTGATCTAAGATTTCAGGTCTGTTTGTCGCCGCTAAAATAATAACTGGTGTATCAGTTCCAAAACCGTCCATCTCAGCTAGAAGTTGGTTAAGAGTTTGTTCTCTTTCATCATTACCACCCATGATACCACCTGCGGCACGGCTTTTACCGATAGCATCAATCTCATCAATAAAAATAATTGACGGAGCGTCTTTTTTTGCTTGTTCGAACAGGTCACGTACACGTGCAGCACCAACACCAACAAACATCTCAATAAAACTTGAACCGCTTACTGAGAAAAACGGTACTTCTGCTTCACCTGCAACTGCTTTTGCTAAAAGTGTTTTACCAGTACCAGGACTACCAACTAAAAGTACCCCTTTAGGAATTTTTGCACCAATCTCAACGTAACGTCCAGGGTATTTTAAAAAGTCAACTATCTCTTGAACTTCCTCTTTTGCCTCTTGTACACCGGCTACATCATCAAACTTTGTTTTCGGCTTTTCAGAATTCACCATCTTTTTATTGGCACCCATGCCAAGCATACCGCCACCCATTGACTTTTGCATTCTGGAAGCAAAGAACATCCAAATACCAAGAATTAATAAAAACGGGAATAACCAGCCAAACATCTCTGTAAACCAATTAGACTCGCTAAATCCTTTATACTCAATTTTATTCTTATCTAGTAACTCTACCAGTCCACTATCTTCAGGAATCACTCTTGTTGTATACATTGTAGCACCGTCTGAAGATTTTGCACGGATATAGCTTTGTCCTATTTCAACACTGCTTAGCTCTTTTTTCTCAACTAAAGCTTTCAGTTCCGAATAACTTACCTGCTTCACTTTTGTACCGACACCGATTGAAGATTCTCCAGAACCTTCACCCACCATCATTTTAAAAATTAAAATTACTGCAACAGAAAAAATTGCGAATGTAATTAAAGGGTTTTGATTAAAAAAGTTATTATTTTTATTATTGTCTTGCTTATCTGCCATTCTTTATCTCTTTTTTACTACTAAACTGACCCATTCATCTTGATTGATTTTTTCTACTATCTCACAATCTGTATAGGCATTTAAAACTTTATCTTCATACTTATCTAAAATACCTGATAAGATTAATATACCGTTTTCTTTTAAAGCTTTTTTCAAATCATTTGCTAAAAATATTAAAACATCTGCAACAATATTTGCGACAACCACATCATATTGTTTCTCTAAATTCGTACAAGAACCTTCCCAAATTTTAGAAAATTCAAGAGAGTTTAATTGTGCATTTTCTAAAGAATTTTTTACAGATATTTCATCTGTATCACATGCATCAACCTCAGCGCCTAATTTCATTGCTGCTAAAGAAAGAATTCCACTACCGCAACCTACATCTAAAACACTGTCATCTTTTTGAACATACTTCGATATTGCTTTGAGTACTGATGCTGTTGTCGGATGATGCCCAGTTCCAAAAGCAAGTGCAGGATCTATAACGATGTTAATTAAATCAGGATTGTCTTCACTCCATGTAGGATGGATATAAAACTTTTCTATTGTAAGCGGTTCAATGCTCTCTTTATAAAGTTGAACCCAGTCATCGTTTTTCAGCTTTTTTTGTTCAGTTTCTAGTTCAATACTAACACCTAAAGCTTTCTGCAATGCTTCGCGGAACTGCTCAAGTCCCCACGCAATAGTTTCTAAATCATCTTCACTTCTGATAATAAAGCCCTCTTCCGTCTCTTCAAATCCAACAGGTAATGTATCTGATAAAAAATCTGAAAATAAAGAGTGGTGAGAGGAAACTTTTACAGTAAGTTCATAATAATGCTCATGCATTATTCGGCAATACCCATAACGGCACCAAGTTTCTCTTTAAGAACTTGCGGAGTAAACGGTTTAACGATATAGTTATTCACACCTGCTTTTAATGCCGTAATAACTTCTGCTTTACCACCTTCAGTTGTAACCATGATAATAGGTAAATCAGTAAAACGTTCATCAGCACGTACTTTTTTTACTAGTTCTAGTCCGTTCATTTCAGGCATATTCCAGTCAGTAATTAGCATATCAACATCTGGATTAGAATCTAATGCTTCCCAACCTTCTACACCGTCAGCTCCTTCTAAGACATCTTTATGCCCTAAACGAGCTAAAGTGTTTTTAATAATACGGCGCATAGTAGAACTATCATCAACGACAAGTAATTTCAAGCGAAATCCTTTTTTATAAAATTTGCAAATTTATTCTGAACAATAATATCAAAATTTTTATTTTTTTACCATTAATCAAGTAATTTAAACATTTTTGGTAAATCTAACGTCCCTTCATAGAACGCTTTTCCGATGATTACACCATCTACTTCTTTTGTATCTATAAGAGCTTGAATATCTGTTTCATCTTTCACACCGCCGCTTGCAATTGTACTTACTCCGCTTGCACGCGCTATGTCTAAAGTGAACTCAACATTTACCCCTGAAAGTGTTCCGTCTTTACCAACATCTGTACATATAATTGCTTCAACACCGGCATTTGCAAACTCACGAGCAAGATCAGTTGCTTTCATTGAAGAAACTTCACCCCATCCTTCAACAGCTACATAACCGTCAATTGCATCAATACCTACGGCAATCGGATATTTAGCCGCCATATCTTTTACAAACTGAGGATCTTTTACAGCTATTGAACCTAGAATAATTCTATCAATACCGATTTCTAGCATATTTTTAATAGTAGCTTCATCACGAATACCACCGCCTAACTCCAACTTTACGTTACAATTTGCACGAATTTTTTTGATCTGTTCTAAATTTTTAGGCTCTCCTGCAAATGCACCGTTAAGGTCAACCAAATGTACCCACTCAGCTCCCATCTCTTCAAACCTTTTTACAAGTTCCCAAGGCTCGTTTGAGTATACTTTTGCACTATCCATAAGCCCTTTTGTAAGTCTTACTGCCTGTCCATCTTTGAGATCGATTGCCGGATATAACGTCATTTAATTCCTTCTTTGTCTTGATTATAAATTTATAAAGTTTTCTAAAATTTTCAGCCCGTTTGTATGACTTTTTTCAGGGTGAGGCTGAATCCCCATAATATTATTATGTGCTACGGCTGAAGTAAATTCATATCCGTAATTTGTTCTTCCGATTATATCGTTTTCATCATCACAATTTACATGATATGTATGTACGAAATAAAGGTAGTGCATATCATCTAAACCTTCAAATAATGGGTGGTCTTTTGTGAACATTCTATTCCATCCCATGTGAGGTACTTTGAGCTTTTCTTCAAACTTTGACTCATCAAACCTTGTAACTTTACCTTTGATAAGGCCCAGGCCTTCATGATTGCCAAACTCTTTACTGCTCTCAAACAAAAGCTGCATTCCCAAACAAATACCAAGCATAGGTTTTCCACTAGCTGCAAACTCTTTGATTGCATCGATCATATTACGCTCTCTTAAATGCTCCATTGCATCCCCAAAAGCACCAACACCAGGAAGTATCAACTTATCATACTCTTTAAATTTTTCCGGATTGCTCTCTACAACTGTATCTTTGCCTAAGGTAGCAAATGCATTTTGTACACTTGCCAAATTTCCCATGTTATAATCAACTATTGCTATCATTATTCATCTATCTTTAATTTTGTAAATTTTATATATACCGCTAAACTCACAAGCAATAAGCCTACTCCCGCTACAATAAACATCGCGTATTGCAGCTTATCAGGATCAGTAATCGCAAATTTAAATACCAGCATCAAAGCCTCGATCGAAAGCGCAATAATAATTGAACCTAAAAACCGTACCATCGTTTTATGAGGCCCTGAAATATTATGCTCCTTATGCCGTCCGAGTATCTCCTCTTCTATCAAGGTTTTGGAAAGATCAAAAATCGCCAAGGAGAGCGTAAGTAAAATCGTCGCTTCAAATACGTGCTTAATGTCAAAAGAAACAGGTGTTATTTCATGTAGAAAAAAACTTTGAATCCCTTTTGCAAAAAGTAGAATTGATACCGCTAACAAAGCGAATGCAAACGTTGCGTATGCATACTTAAATAGGTTACTAAAACCAGTATCCATCTTTGTCAGTTGTGCAAGGTTGAGTACTTCACCAAGCGGCATATCCAAACATGCAACATATTTAAGATCACCGTTTTCACAAAAAATAGGTGCTGATGCAGTTACCGTTAAATCACCTGTAATTAATGATGGGTATGGATCGGTAATTGTACATCTTTCCTCACGTACTGCACGGTAATAGTAAGCACGGTGTGCACGAATTTTTCCAACATCATCCTCAATCGTTTTTGTTTCAGTAAATGTCGGAGATACTTGTACCCCTTTAGAGTCTAAAAGGTACACACCTTCACATTTTTCAAGATCTGCTTTAATTTTTAACAGTCTTGGCATAATCATCTCTTCTGTTATAGAAGGAAGTCTATTTGGAATATTTTTAGAGAATAAATAACAAAAATACGCTCTCGCTTTTGTACGACTCTCTGAAAACCTTTGGATATCTATAGGCACCATGGGGTTTTACTCCTTGCAATTTATGGAGTTATTATATCTAATTGATACTGACAAACAAATTACTTTAGCTATAATTACACCAATGAAACAAGAAATCAAAAAAATAGCAATAGTCAGACTTTCTGCCCTTGGTGATATTATCAATAGTGCAGTTGTACTGCAATTTATTAAGAGTAATTACCCTGATGTACAAATAGACTGGATCACTGAAGAGGTTTTTGCCCCTATTTTAAAAAACAATCCTGAAATCGATAATATTTACCCTGTAAACATTAAGAGAATTAAAAAAGAAAAAAGCTTTACTTTACTTAAACAACTGATTTCACAGCTTCGATCTCTTGGAGATTACGATCTTGTCATAGATATGCAAGGACTACTTAAATCAGCTATCGTTGCAAGATTAATCTCTAAAAATACTCACGGATTTGACAAACATTCCACAAGAGAATCTATTGCTAGTTTATTTTATAAAACATCATCATCTATCCCTTATGAAGCCAATGTCGTAAAACGTAACTGCTTTGTCGTAGCTGACGCATTAGATTTTCGAATCACAGACACTATGCTTCTAAGAAAACATGCAGTATTCCCTGTTAAACATAACTATAAACTTTCACAAGAGAAAAAGAATGTCGCTTTTGTAATCGGGGCTTCATGGCCATCTAAAGTCTATCCGAAAGAACAGGTTGCAGAGGTGTGTAATGCTCTTAAAGAACAGGTGCATATTATCTGGGGGAATGAGCAAGAGAAACAAGATGCCGAGTGGATTTGTGAACATTCACAATTTGCTAAACTAGCACCTAAAATGACTCTGGATCAACTCACTTCATTTATTTCTCACATGGATCTTCTTATTGGAAACGATACTGGACCGACTCATATAGCATGGGCACAGAACATCCCTTCCATAACTCTGCTTGGCCCGACAACTACGAGAATGATATATGAAACACAAAAAAATGTAGGCATCAAATCACCTTCAACAGTGGATATTCTTAAAATTGATAAAAACGATTTTTCAATTAAAGAGATCCACCCTGAAGATATTGTACAAAGAGCAAAGGACATTTTATGCAACTCATAGGCTTTTATCTTTTTCTGGCTTTCGAAAAATTTTTGATGTTTCTCCCGAGGAGATGGAGAAAAGCTTTTTTTAGAGCACTTGGAACCTTTGCATATCATGTGAGTAAAAGATACGGAAGAGTTGTTGAACAAAACTTGAAATTTGTTTACGGTGATGATGTGTCCCCAGAGTTCATAGATAAAGTCAAACGTCACTCTTTTAACCAAATGATGCTCAACTTCATGCATACGATGGAGAGCCGTTACTATGCTCCAGAAGAGATTGTAGAAAATATCAAGTTTGAAAACTTAGAGGTTGTGCAAAAGGCACAAAAAGAAAACCGTCCTATTATTTTTGTTACAGGACATTACGGTTCATGGGAGCTTGCAGGACGTGCACTAAGTTTTAGTATCGAGCCGATTTTAATCATCTACAAAAAGATGAAAAACAAATATTTTGAAAACTATCTGCTCTCATCACGTGAAAAGTGGAAAATGACTTATGCCGAGAGACACGGGGCAATGAAAGTGATGCTTAAAACACTTAAAAATGGTGGAGCAATGGCCGTTTTAATAGATACAAATGTCAATAAAAATGAGGCTATTCAAGTGGAATTTCTAGGACATCAAATGGGACAGATTCAAACAACTGCATACTTTGCCAGAAAGTTCAATGCAGCTCTTATTCCTGCGCTCATCCATACAGAAGATAATGAAAATTTTACGATCAAGTTCTATGATGAGATTGTACCACCAAAAACCGATAATGAAAAAGAGGATTTAAGAATCTCTACTCAGATGCAGACAGACTGGCTAAGTAAAGAGATCTTAAAAAAACCGGAACCTTGGTTCTGGCTTCATAGAAGGTTTAAAGAGGATTATCCTGAGATTTACCGGAAAGATTAATCTTTTCCTTTTTTTGTCGTGCTTCACACTCCTGCGTTCTTGCCTCAAACAGTTTTAAAATAGTTAAGAAAAATGCAGTGATTGCAGGACCAAGAATCATTCCCCAAAATCCGAACGTTGTTAAACCTGCAATGATTGCAAAAAAGATTACCAATTCGTTTAACTTTGCATCATCCTCATTCAAAAGCTTCTTATTAATCTCTTTAATGATTACAGGCTTTATAAATGTATCTGCAATAATTGATATTACGACAATTGAATATAGCGCAATAAACCAAGCATTTGAACTATTACCGATTGAAAACTCATATAGCATAAACGGCAGCCACATCAAAATTCCGCCCACTACAGGAATCAAAGAAGCAAAACCGTACATAATTCCAAAAAGCAATCCGTTGTAACCTATATATGACACCGCTATTCCAAACAGAGCACCTTCAAACATAGCTGTTGCGATAATGGAATAAAATACAACGCTCATGACCGAAGAAAGCTCACGAGAAAGCATCGTACCCTCTTCTGAAGACATCTGAACTACACGTTTTAAAAACGATATAATCGTCGCTCCGTTATATTGTGCAAAGAAATAAAAAACGATCACTAAAAAGGCATTTTTCAAAAATCCAGCCGAAAATGTCCCCACTGTTCCTGCAAATTTTATTGCCCCAGCCGTTAAAGCATTAACATCTAAGTTTTTCAAACTATCTGCTAAATAAGGTTCTATAAACACTAAATAGCTCGGAGGATTCT
>JBFEUD010000073.1:0-7678 GCA_041547625.1 Sulfurimonas sp. | reverse complement strand
TTTCAAACGCGGTGATGCTATCCGTGTAAGAATCGTGGATTCTGTAACTGGTCTAGAGTCTGGTTACTTTGTTGCTATGGCTGTACCAACTGAAGGTGTACTACCAGGTACTCTTGCATGTTCTCACCACGGTGGTAGATGGAAGCTTGTAAACTCTGTAACTGTACCTAACGGTGTTACAGATGGTAAAGTTGCATCTCAACCAGTTGCTAGGAACATGAACGATCCTCAATTCATGGCTGCGAATGTAGAAAATGCAGGTAGTGAAGCTGGACAAATTAAAATTGAAAACTATGATGGAACAAGCGGATTAAACAGCTTCGGTGTTCCAACAGCTGAACTAGTTATGGATGGAAAAGTTGGTAAGTTGAAATATACTCAAGGTATCGTACCTTTCCATTCTGAGCGTTTTGCTGACTATAACCGTGATAGCGGAAATATTTGGTGGGATGGTCTAAGTGGTTCTTGGCAAAATGCTGTTGCTGCAGCTCATCCGGATCCAATTTCTGGTATGCATTGTTGGCACCAAAAAGTTATTTTAGAGCCTGCAGAAGCTGGTGACAAAATCGGTGACATCTATGTAAACTACGAAAACAACTTTAAAGTTTACCAAGGATGGAGAGATCAACTTACTCGTCCACTAAACGAAAACGATAAATTACGTCGTCCACAACACATTAAGCGTCCATGGGTTCCACTATCGGACAAAGCTTACAAAGTAGAGATAAAAGCGTAACGCTTTTATCCCTGCAACCTTTTTATTTAAATAACTCTATCCACCACATTCTAAATAACAAACCAATTGTACTTGTATATCCAACTTCACTAAAAACTAAATTTTGATTTTGATCATAAATAAAAGTTGTTGGAAAAGCTTTTATATTAAATTGATGAGAATAGTGAGAGTTTTTATCATTTATAACTCTAAAATTTAAATCTCTCTCTTGTAGGTATTTATGTAATTCATAGTTAGTTCCTGAATTAACTGCAATAGTTATTACATTATAATATTTAGATAAATATTCTATGTTAGAAGCTTCAAGTTTACATGTCGGACACCATGTCGCCCAAAAGTGTATCAATAATGGTTTTGAAGTATCTACATCGTAGGTACTATTATCAATTAATTTAAAAGATTGAAATTGCAGAGGTTCTCTGTTTAATTCTTGACTTTTATATATACTGAGAATATTTGCAACTATACTCATAAATACAATTACAAATACGAACTCTTTAGCGTAGTAAAAAACTTTTTTTTTGAACATTTGTACCCTTTGAAATATAACTTATTAATGTAATTGTAATAATAAACAGTTACAATTTTATTGAATTATTACAAGATTTAAGGAAAAAAGATGTTAAAGAATATTCTTTTAGCTACTCTAGTACTACTGGCTTTTGCAGGTTGTTCTCAAAAAACTACAATGAATAAAAGTATGCCAATGAAACAAAGAGTAATGTTTCAGAGTGTAGATGAAAAAGATGCTGTACTTGTACAAAAAGGAAATGAAAAATATTCGTGTCATTTATGTGGTATGCACCTTGTAAAATTTTATAAAACAAGTTACATGGCTGAGAATACAAATCGTAAATATCAATATTGCTCAATCCATTGTTTAGCAGATCATTTAAATCAAGGTGTAGAATTAAAAAATCCGCAAGTTGTAGATGTTAGTTCATTAAAGCCGATATCTGTATTGCAGGCATATTATGTCGTGGGAAGTGATGTACACGGTACTATGAGCCGTGTAAGTAAATATGCATTTGGTACGTTAGAAGCTGCACAAAACTTTCAAAAAAAACACGGCGGAAAAATTATGGACTTTAACGGTGCACTCCAAGAAGCACAAAAAGATTTTAAATAGAAGGTAGTACATGGGTTTTTTACCAGAATACGGGGAAAAAGTTGATGGGTATGAAGTAAGAGTGCTAAATGAGCGTGAAGCTAGAGCAGCAGCTGCTTTACTTTTCGTTGGAGCATTTATTGGTTTGACTAATGGTGTTATGCTTCAAACGGCAGTTTTCTCAAAATACTTTATATCTTTTTTTACTTTAGACTTTTTGATTAGGATGATCAATCCACGTTATGCACCTAGTTTAATGCTTGGGCGTTTTTTTGTACAAAATCAAACACCTGAGTATGTAGGTGCAGCGCAGAAAAGATTTGCATGGGGATTAGGTTTTATCATAGCCGTTCCAATGTTTTATTATTTGGTTATTAGTTTTGAACCAAATCCTTTAAAAGTGCTAGTGTGTATAATATGTATGTTTTTACTTTTTTTTGAAGCAGCATTCTCAATATGTTTAGGTTGTAAACTTTTTAATCTGTTTATGAAAGAAGACGCAAAACACTGTCCTGGTGGCGTATGTGAAATTAGAGTAAAAGAAGATGTACAGAAGTTTAACCCTCTCCAAAAAATCATTTTGATTGTTACAATAGTTGGAGCACTCTATGGCACTTATGCATATTTTACGGAATTGAAAGATAGAACTATTTTTGTTCAAAAGATGAAAGAGTTATTTATGTCGGATGAAGCATTAGAACAGATGCAATACGAAAAAGATATGGAAGAATTCGATAAGGAAGACTTCTAAAATATTCACTCCCAAAAAGGGAGTGAAAAACTACTACTATTAAAACTTGATACCGTTGGATCAACCCCCTTTATCATCAAGTCGTAAATTGATTTTCACCATTTTTAAAAATCGTATGTTTTGGTTAACTTCAGGATTATGGGCACAAAAAAGGGCAACTTCAGCATAAACACGGTTCATGACAGATCCTTGGTATTGATTTTTACAAAAGTAAAACAATATATTATAAGCAATTTGCGTTCACAATATTGATTAATTATATAGCAATAGCTAAATTTATGCTGTTTTTCTGAAGTTTCCGATTACTTCAAAATCTCAATTATCTCTCTCGTGTCCTGATATAAGCGTACTAGTTTACCCTCTACACTTATTGTAAGCAAGCCATTTTTGTCAACAGGTTGTACAATACGACCGTGCTCATAGACTTCGCGCTCCATTATCGCACCTGGTTTTAACTTTTTTTGCCATCCTGGGGGTAAAGGTTTTCCTGTTTTTTGTGAGCGTTTTTGTAATCCATATGGCATAGTAGAGTCCTGATATGATGGTGATTTACGCTCCCAACTCTTTTCAGGCTTCTTGTGCTTATGCTTTTTCTCTTTATGTTTTTTATGAGAGTACTCATAATCATCATTATCTTTATTAGGCTTTGCCATCATAACGGAACTGCTTAAACTAATGACTGCTATTGATAAAAAAACTTTTTTATACATTTCTATACTCCTTTGAATTTATGCACTCTGTTGGTAAGTTTTAAAACCGTTTTGTTGGTTTTGCTCTTCTTGAAGTTGTTTTACAAGCTCTTGTTGCGCGCTAAGCTCCATCATACGTGCACTAGCAGCAACGGAAAAATCTTGTGGACTAGGGTTTGCAGGTGCCATAGCCGCTGCAGCTACCTGTCTGGCATTGGCTATAGTCTCCTGCGGAGTTGATCCTTTTTCAAAAGAGATAGAAACTTCTCCTCCAATAGCATACATTTTACCGTCAGGACCTCTTTGATAAGAATAGGATGCCGAACCAGCTAAGCCACCACCTGCTGCTTTATGTGCCGCTTCATGAGCTCTTACCTCAGAATCTCTTGCTTGAAGTTTATTCACTTCTTGTTGCTGAGAAGAATCTAGTTTGGTAGTATCATCAGGCTTTTCTTCTTTTTTATCCTCTTTTGAAGAGGGTTTGTGCTGATGAGATATATCATATGAACTATTGGAACCAATTTGCATAATATACATTGTATCACTTAGAATTTTAAAATAGACTTTTATATTATTTTAATTACTTATATAAGGGGTTTGTCATCTCTTTTAGATTTAGAGATAAAAAGTAGGAGTGTTTGACAGAGCGTAAGCTCTGTCTAGTAGAAAAGTATTATTCGATTTCAGCGTCGATAACGTCGTCATCATCTTTTTTCTTAGAAGCATCGGCTCCACCTTGAGCTTGTCCCTCTTGTTGTTGTTTATACATTTGTTCAGCCATTTTGTGACTTGCTTCACTAAGAGCTTTTACTTTTTCTTCAATTTGCTCTTTAGTAGCGTTTTCATCTTTTAGTGTCTCTTTAAGAGCATCGATTGCCGCAACAATGTTTGCTTTTTCAGAGTCTTCAAGTTTGTCACCCATCTCTTCCATAGTTTTTTCTGTTTGAGCAATAAGTGCGTCTGCTTGGTTTTTAGTATCAACTAGTTCTTTTCTTTTTGCATCTTCAGCTTTGTGCTCTTCTGCATCTTGAACCATTTTGTTGATCTCTTCTTCACTTAGACCAGATGACCCAGAGATAGTGATTGATTGAGATTTACCAGTACCTTTATCAGTTGAGCTAACAGTTAAGATACCATTTGCATCGATATCGAATGTTACTTCAATTTGAGGTACACCACGTGGAGCAGCCGGAATATCACCAAGTTCGAATAAACCTAAAGATTTATTGTCTTTAGCGAACTCACGCTCACCTTGTACTACGTTGATAGATACAGCTGGTTGGTTGTCTTCCGCAGTTGAGAATACTTGAGATTTCTTAACAGGAATCGTAGTACCTTTTTCAATAACTTTAGTAGCAACACCACCAAGAGTTTCAATACCAAGTGATAATGGAGTAACGTCTAGTAAAAGAACATCTTTAACATCACCGCGTAATACACCACCTTGGATAGCAGCACCAGCAGCAACAACTTCAT
This sequence comes from Sulfurimonas sp., assembly GCA_041547625.1. Lineage (GTDB taxonomy): Bacteria > Campylobacterota > Campylobacteria > Campylobacterales > Sulfurimonadaceae > Sulfurimonas. The sequence continues at coordinate 2,918 of JBFEUD010000073.1, read as the reverse complement.
CAGGGTTTACAGACTTGTTAAGATCTTTACCACCGAAGTATTCACTTACTTTTTGTTGTGCTAATGGTACACGAGTAGAACCACCAACCATGATGATCTCTTTGATTTCACCTTTGTCTAAGTCTGCATCTTTCATTGCAGTTGTGATGTGATCCATAGTCTCTTTTACAAGTCCGTCAATCATACCTTCAAATTTAGCACGAGTCAGTTTTACAACTAAGTGTTGTGGACCAGCTTCAGTCATAGTGATGAATGGTAAGTTGATCTCAGTTTCAGTAGCTGAAGATAACTCTTTTTTAGCATTTTCAGCAGCATCTTTTAGACGTTGTAGAGCCATTTTGTCATTTTTCAGATCGATTCCGTGAGAGCTTTTGAACTCATCGTTTAAGAAGTCAACGATTTTGTTATCGAAGTCGTCACCACCAAGGAATGCATTACCGTCAGTTGAAAGAACTTCGAAAGTTCCGTCAGAGATCTCTAATGTTGTAACGTCGAATGTACCACCACCAAGGTCATATACTAAAACGTTTTCATCAGTTTTGCTGTCAAGTCCGTATGCAAGTGCAGATGCTGTCGGCTCATTGATAATACGAAGAACGTTAAGTCCTGCGATAGTACCAGCGTCTTTAGTAGCTTTTCTTTGTGCATCGTTGAAGTAAGCAGGAACTGTAATAACAGCATCTGTAACTTTTTCACCTAAGTAAGACTCAGCATCCTCTTTTAGTTTTGTTAAGTTTTTTGCCGAAATTTCTTGTGGTGTGTAGATTTTACCAGCAACGTCAACAGCAGCCATACCATCTTTATCTACAATCTTATAAGTAACTTTGTCATGCGCTTTTTTAGCGTTTTCTTCGTTCATCATAAGACCCATAATTCTCTTAACAGAAGAGATTGTTTTTTCTGGGTTTGTAATAGCTTGACGTTTTGCCGGATCACCAACTAAAACCTCACCTTTGTCAGTGAATGCTACAACTGAAGGAGTTGTGTTTTTACCCTCTGCATTTGGGATAACTTTTGCTTCACCACCTTCATATACAGCAACACAAGAGTTCGTTGTACCTAAATCTATACCAATTACTTTACTCATTTTTCTTCCTTTTAATTTGTTTCTTTTTCTTGTTAAAACTTATTTGGTTTTTTAAAACATCGGTATTGTACGATCTTTTAAAAATTCGTTTTGCAACTTAAGTTGCATAGCGGCAAATTTTTAATTTGCTACTACAACCATTGCTTCGCGTAATGGTCTTTCTTTATATTTATATCCTGTTTGGAAAGTTTGAACAATCTGTCCGCTTTCTACATCTTCACTGTCAACGCTTTGAATAGCATTGTGGATATTCGGGTCAAATGGTTCATCATGTGAAACCATAGTAACACCGTGTTTTTCAAGGGAAGTCAAAAATTGTTTATATGTTAGTTCAATTCCCTCTTTTAGTTTATCAAACAGTTCTGCTTTGTCTCCATCTGTTGTAACAGACTTTAAAGCACCCTCAAGTGAGTCAATTACAGGTACCATATCTTTTGCAAATTTTTCGTTTGCATATTCAACTGCAGTATATTTTTCACGTTCCAATCTTTTTTTGATGTTTTCAAAATCAGCATGAACACGTGCATATTTATCTTTTAGTGTATTTAGTTCAGTTTGTAAAAGATCGAATTCGTTCTCAACTGCTTGTTCATCAGCTTGAGCTTCTTCATTTGTAACTTCTACATCTTCATTTTGTATATCGTTTTTTTCTTCAGACATAATTGTTTTACGCTCCTTTTCTCAAAAGATGCCATTATTATACATATTGAGTGTAATAATGTCAAGTGTAGTTTAATTTTTACATATCAATAAAGTTTAGTCTATTTGTATCAAGTATGCTATTTTTCTCATTTTTATTTTTTTTGTATTATTATAGAAGTAAAAATTATTGGAGTGATTATGAAGTTTCTAAAGTGGTTTGCAGCAATACTGGTAGTATTAGTGATAGGTGTATATGTTTTAGCATTTACAAGTTTTGGTAACTCGATTGTAGGTCCTATAGTAGAAGGTAAAATTAAAGATGCAACAAAACTAGATGTAAAACTAGAAACTTTTGCACTTGATATGAGCAGTATAGATATAGTTTTATTTCTAGACCAAGACAATAGTATATATGTGAAAGGGAATTATTCACTATTTGCTCAGTCTTTTGATTTAAACTATAAGATGGCTTTGAAAAAATTAGCTTCTTTAGAAACATTGACACAAACAAAGCTTGCAGGTTCATTTTCTACTGAGGGTACAGTTGTTGGTAATAGAAAGCTTCTTACAATTGAAGGAAAAAGTGATCTTGCAAAGAGTGCTACTACGTATCATGTAGAACTACAAGAATTTAATCCAACTTCGATCATTGCAAAAATAGACAATTTAGATCTCAGTACTTTACTGTCTATGGTAGGTCAAAAACAGTATGCTAGTGCACAGGTTGATTTAGATCTTAATTTCAAAAATATTAAACCACATCAACTTGACGGAGATGTCAAGCTTTTGACAACAGAGGGAAAATTAAATACTCAGGTTATGAAAAAAGATTTTCAGATCAATATCCCTGAAACTGCCTTTAAAATGAAACTTGATGCAAAACTCCAAGGTGATGATCTAATATATAGTTACATTTTAAATTCAAATCTTGCAAAAATCGGTTCAAAAGGGAAAGTTGTTCCAGAGCCGTTAAAATTAGACACTACATATACACTCAATGTAAAAGAACTTGCAGTTTTAAATGTTTAATAGCTAGTTTTACACTCTCAGGCTGGAAGTTTTTAAGATCAGCTTGAAAACTCGTTAAAGAATCTGCAATATCAGACTTTCCATCTATCACAAGCTTTTCTTTTGTACCCTTGACTGTTCCGCTTAAATTTAAAGCACCTCTAATATCTGCTTGTGTCAT
>JBFEUD010000072.1:0-7728 GCA_041547625.1 Sulfurimonas sp. | reverse complement strand
GTGATCTTATAAATATTTTGAGTATCCGGATATGGTAACACATTAATATTTGTAAAGATAATTGTTTTATCCTCTTTTTTATTAAAAATACGTGTTTTATATTTTGTAAATTGTTCTATATCCATACCGTCAAAACGTTTAAAGCTTTGATCGTAAAAACTAAGATATTGTTCTAAATCGTTGTATATCCATGCATATCTCCATTTATAGAGATCAGATAATATAGTCGCAAGTGTCTCTTTTGGAACATCAGTTTTTATATCTGCTTCGTCAATAAGTAGAATTGTTTTTGATATATCTATATGTCTATCTAAACATTCGATACTTGGATTATTGATTGCAATACAACCTTTTGTAAATTCATCTCTTTCTTGGTTAAGTGGTAAACCGTGAATCCATATACCTTGACCCGTTTTATGACGATATTGATCATAAACATTTGGATAAGAAGTTACAAATGCAAGTGGTCCGTAAAAAGGATCGACTTTTTCTATTTTTTGGGTTAATTCATAAACCCCTACAGGTGTTTTTAAGTCTCCCTCTTTTCTTTTATCACCTTTTTCTTTTCCTGTAAATGCACTATATTCTTTTACAAGTTTGTATTTAGATGATGTTTGATCTTTAATATAAATACAAAGTTTAGATTTTTCTTTATTACATGCTAAAACATTACAGTATGATTCTAGGTAACCAAATTTTGTATCTGTATTCTTTAAAAAATTTGTCCAGTATGTTTTTGTTGTGAGTTCTTGGTCAAGTTGTTTTTGGAGTGAATCTATACCGTTTACTCTGTAACTTGTTAGTATGTCTACACTTGAAGCAAAGATATTTGTTGTAAAAGTCAATAGAAAAAAAAGTTTTAAAATTATATTATTTGTCATTATCATAACCTATCTCTTTTAAAAAGTTTTTGTTTTTTGACCACCCTTTTTTTACAACAACTTGAAGATTCAAGTAGACTTGTTGGCCGCTTAGCTTTTCGATCTTTTCACGTGCTGCTTTACCGATACGTTTTATTGCATTACCGCCTTTACCGATAATGATCCCTTTTTGTGAATCTTTTTCTAAAATAATTGTTGCGTAGATCTTGTCAATTCCTTCATTTTCATAAATCTTATCAATAATTACATCAGATTCATAAGGTACTTCGTCACTGATATTTTCAAAAATTGCTTCACGGATAAAACCTGCATAGATATCACGAACAAGTTCACTAGTTAAATCTTCCGGATCAAAGAGAAAAGGTGATTCTGGAAGATGTTTTGCAATAGTGTCTAAAAGATCTTTATGTCCAACTTTTCTTGGAATTGCTACAGGTATAAGTGCTTCGAACTTATCAGCATATTGATTGTATTGAGCAATTTTTTTAAAAAGTTTTTCCTGAGAAACCTGATCTATTTTACTAAGGGCCACTATATGTTTAATTTGTTTTTTGTTAAGCGTTAAAAATTTTTCATAGTGCTCTAAAGAGTCTGTTACAGGTGCAAGATATACAATGAGATCACAATCACCCATCGCTTTTAAAGCTTCGTCTAGCATGTACTGATTTAAAACTTTTTCTTTTTCGTGAATACCTGGAGTATCAATAAAAATAATTTGCGTATCATCATGCATTACAATTGCATTTGAACGTTTCCTTGTTGCATTGGCTTTTTGACTTACCATTGCAATTTTTTCACCCAAAAGGGAATTCATAAGGGTACTTTTACCCGCGTTTGGTCTACCTATAAGTGAAACAAAACCAGCTTTTGTCATAGAAACCCTTTAGAGAATGTAACGAGAGAGATCATCATCTGCAACAACGATGTCTAGTTTGTCATGTACGAGTTCGCTTGTAATTCTAAACTCTTTGCCTTTATACTCATCTGCTTCAAAACTTATGTCTTCTAAAATTCTCTCTAAAACAGTATGAAGACGACGGGCGCCAATATCTTCAGCAGTTTCATTCGCACGATGAGAAAGTTGTGCTATCGCTCTGATTGCATCATCTTCAAATATCAGTTCCATCTCTTCAACACCTAAGAGTGCTTGGTATTGTTTTAAAAGAGAGTTTTCTGTTTGTGTCAAAATCTGATAAAGTGTTTCTTCATCTAAGCTCTCCAACTCAACTCTTAAAGGGAATCTTCCTTGCAGTTCAGGGATGAGATCACTTGGTTTACTTACGTGAAATGCACCAGCTGCGATAAATAAAATATGGTCTGTTTGAATTGTTCCATATTTTGTAGAAACAGAGCTTCCCTCAACGATTGGAAGAAGGTCTCGTTGTACACCCTCTTTAGAAGGGTCATTTCTTCCCTGAGATTTTTCATTTAAAGCAATTTTATCGATCTCATCTAAGAAAATGATTCCGCCATTTTCAGCACGTCTTAGTGCTTCGGCATTTATAGCATTCATATCTAAGAGTTTTGCACTTGCTTCTTGACGAAGAAGCACTTTTGCATCTTTGACTTTGAGCTCTTTTTTATTTTCCTCTTTATTAATTGATGTAAAAAGCTTTGTGATTGATTCTTGTGCTTTAATCATTTCTGGCGGAAGATTTGTATCTGCAAACTCTACTTGTAATGAAGCTTTGTCAAGCTCAATTTCAATTATCTTTTCATCCATTTCACCGGCTTCAACACGTTTTTCCATCGCTTCAAGAAGTCTTTGGTAATCATCTTTTTTTGATTCGCTTGCAGCTTCTGGAAGAGGAGGTAAAAGTTTTTCAACAATGCGGTTAAGTACATAGTTGTCAATTTTTTCTCTATTTTCATGTTCAAGTTCTTCTTTAACAATTGAAATAGAATTAACAACTAAATCTCTTATCATAGATTCAACATCACGCCCGACAAATCCTACTTCCGTATACTTAGAAGCTTCCACTTTAATAAATGGAACTTTCATCATTTTTGCAAGACGGCGGGAAATTTCAGTTTTTCCCACACCTGTTGAACCTATCATAAGAATGTTTTTTGGTTTAATCTCTTGACGCATCACTTCATCAAGTTGCATTCTTCTATATCTTGTGCGAAGTGCCAAGGCGATAGTTTTTTTCGCATTTTTTTGACCAATAACGTATTTGTCAAGATATTCGACAATCTGTTTAGGAGTCATATCCATTATTTTTTATCCTCTAAAATGAGTGTTTTAATATTATGGTTTGTATATATACATAGATCAGCGGCAATTGATAAAGACTCTTTTACTAAAGTTTCTTCATCAAGATCTGCGTGTTTTTTTAAAGCACGTGCAGCAGAGATAGCATAGTTTCCACCGCTTCCGATAGAAGCTATTTCTCCATCTTCAGGCTCTACAACATCACCGTTTCCAGTTAAAATAAAAATATGCTCAGTATTTAAAACGATCATCATCGCTTCTAGTCGTCTTAACACTTTGTCTTTTCTCCATGCTTTAGAGAATTCGATTACGGATTTTAAAATATCCCCTTTCTTATTCTCTAAAAACTCTTCAAACATATCGAAAAGATTAAATGCATCTGCTGTACTTCCTGCAAAACCTGCAAGAATTCTTCCATGATGAAGTGTACGGATTTTAGTAGCATTCCCTTTTAGAACACTGTCTCCGAATGTTACTTGTCCGTCTCCACCGATAACAGCTTTATTTTTTCCTTTATAGGCAAGTATTGTAGTTGCGTCAAACATGAACTGCTTATTCTCCCTGAACGTCTACGTGAAGTGTAGCATGAATACCGTGACCAAGTTTTAAATCAAGTGAGTGTTCACCGATTGTTTTGATCGCAGTTTTATCTGTAATATGTTTTTTATCAATTTCAATAGAGTGTTGTTCTACTAAAGCATGAGCAATTTCATCTTTCGTAACTGAACCGAAAAGGTGACCGTTTTCACCCATTTTTTTCGTAATTACAATTTCTGCTTTATCAAGTTTTACAGCCATCTCTTTAAGAGTTGCAATTTCAGCAGCTTCTTCAGCAGCTAATCTTTTTTGTTCAGCGTCATGCTCAGCTAAAACTTCAGGAGTTGCCGGTTTAGCAAACCCTTTCCCTATTAGAAAGTTTTTACCATAACCGTCTTTAACTTCTTTTACTTCACCGGCTTTACCTAAACTTTTTACATCTTTAATAAGTAGTACTTTCATAAAACTATCTTTCAATCTCACCAGGGTAAGAAACGATACCATGAGTTAAGTTAGATATTTTTGTATAACCCATGTCTCCTAAAATTCTAGCAACATGAGCTGAACGGCTTCCAACATGGCAATATACTAAAATATTTTCATCTTTAGCTAGTTTTGCCTCATCTAAAGTTTGGAAAAAGCTACTTGTTGGAACTAATTTGTCCGCACCTTTAATGTGACCCATTTGCCACTCCATATGCTCACGAACGTCTACAATTGTAAAGTTAACCATTCCAAGAGAACGAGCTTCTAAAAGGGCTACTAATTCATCTCCGTCAATTTCACTTTTGTTTATTAAGGCTTCACACTCTTCTTGTGTCAAGCCTCGCGAGTGTGTGTGGGCAGCTTCCTCCATTCCCATTTCAATTCTTTGTTGTGCTGCAAATTCAGGTGTACAGAAAATACCACAGTGACATTTTCCATCTTCCGGAATCTCTTTTTCAATAGCTGGTTTACAAGGACAGATACGATCATCTACACTTCTCGCTTTTCCATCTACTTCTTCAACCATGAAACAAGGACAAAATCTTTTTCCGTACATCATTTTGTTACGTGCAAGACCCATTTGCACACCTTCATTTACTTCCTCTTGCGGATTGTAAACCCAACCAAATTGAGCATTTACTTTGTCTGTAAACTTAACTGTTTTCTCCATTTCAGCAATAAATTCAGGAGAATTCATATCGATTTTAATCATAACTTTCCTTTCTTAGTGTTATTATCTAGCTTTTCCAGCGATCATAAAGCGAAGTGCATTCAAACGAATGAAGCCTTCTGCATCTTTTTGGTTATATACTTCATCAGCTTCAAATGTTGAATGAGCTTCAGAGAAAAGAGTTTTCGGTGAAGTTCTACCAACAACGAAAACGTTTCCTTTATAAAGTTTTAACCTTACAGTACCTTCTACGTGTTTTTGTGTATTGTCAATCAATGCTTGCAGTGCTTCACGCTCAGGTGAAAACCACATACCATTATAAATAAGTTTTGCATATTTTGGCATAATCTCATCTTTTAGGTGTGCTGCTTCTCTGTCTACCGTAATAGATTCAATAGCACGGTGAGCTTTTAACATGATAGTCCCACCCGGAGTTTCATAACATCCGCGAGCTTTCATGCCTACGTATCTGTTTTCAACAATGTCGATACGTCCAATACCGTGTTTGTTTCCATAATCATTAAGTGTTTTTAAAAGTGTAGCAGGACTCATCTCATCACCGTTAACAGAGATAGGATCACCATTTTTGTATCCAATTGTGATATATTCCGGCTCATCCGGTGCATTTACAGGGTCTGTAGTCCATAACCACATTGAATCTTCAGGTTCTGCATTCGGATCTTCTAAGTGAAGGCCTTCATAAGAGATGTGAAGTAGGTTTGCATCCATTGAATATGGGCTTATTTTAGGGTTTCCGTTTTCATCAACATGTTTTTGAGAGATTTCAATACCGTGCTCTTTTGCATATGCTAAAAGTTTTTCACGAGAGTTTAGATCCCACTCTCTCCAAGGAGCAATTACAGTAATGTCAGGATTAAGGCCTAAATAACCAAGTTCAAATCTTACTTGATCGTTTCCTTTTCCTGTAGCACCGTGGCTTACTGCGTCAGCACCCATTTTTTCAGCAATTTCAATTTGTTTTTTTGCAATAAGAGGTCTTGCGATAGAAGTTCCTAAAAGATATTCACCCTCGTAGATTGTATTTGCTCTGAACATCGGGAATACGAAGTCTTTTACAAATTCTTCTCTAATGTCTAGGATGAAAATATTTTCAGGTTTAATACCCATTTTAAGTGCTTTTTCACGAGCTGGCTCAACCTCTTCGCCTTGTCCAAGATCAGCTGTAAAAGTAATAACTTCTGCATTGTATTCATCTTGAAGCCATTTTAAAATAATACTTGTATCAAGCCCACCAGAGTAAGCCAAAACAACCTTGCTAACACTTTTTTTCATGTAAAAAACCTTTTGGTGATAAAATAATTATGCAGATTGTATCGAATTGTAAGTGAGAATTTGCTTATAGTACACAAATATATAAGAAGGTTTAAGAAAATGCGAGGGGCAGGGAAGTGTATTTATCCCTTAGAGTCGAATAATACCCCGTTTACCTCTTGCATTTTAGGTAAGATTTGTTGTGCTTGCTCAGCAGGAAACCTTCTGATCATTTTATTACTTTCTGATTCAATAACTGAAACATAAAAAATATCTTGTGAATCAACACCGAATCTTATATTTGTGCTAATTGGTCCCATTGCTTCATTTAATTTTTTAACCAAATCCTGCATCTCTTCTTGAGAAGTGATTTTCTTTGCAGAGTTCACATTGTTTTGAGGAACTTCTTTTTGCTGTAGTTGAGTTTGTTGAGTTTGTTCAACACCTCTTCCTTGAAATTCACCTACTTGTGTTTGTTGTTGTTTTGCAACATTAGCTATGCCATCCATGACCTACTCCTTAGTGTTTACAAAAATTATTATTTGTTAAATCGACCATGAAAAAAAAATCTTTAATAAAAAACAAAAAAATTTAACTATATTATGATAATCTTCGAATATGAAACGATATTTACAACTTTTAAAACATGAATCTCTTTTACGTCGTCTTTCATCTATTCAACTAATTTCTTATTTTGGTGCATGGTTTAGCAATGTCGCAATTTACACTTTGCTTATTAAAATGGAAGTAGGTGCTGAGATCGTTTCGTTTGTGGCAATGCTTCACTTTTTGGCAGGTGTTGTACAAGCTCCTTTTTCGGGTGCACTAATCGATAAATTAGAACCCAAAAAACTGATGTTGACACTTATATTAACAGAAATTATTGCGACAGCATGTTTAGTATTTATTTCAACACATGATGATCTTTTATATTTATATCTATTAATATTTGTGAAAATGGCAGCAGCATCATTTTACTTTACGACAGAGATGTCTTTACTGCCAAAAATTTTAGATCCAAAAGTGTTGCAAAAAGCAAATGAACTTCATTCTATTATTTGGTCGTTTTCCTATACCCTGGGTATGGCCGTGAGTGGATATGTGGTCTACTTATTCGGAATTAAAATAGCATTTTTACTTGATGCAGGGCTATTTGTTATAGCTTTTTATCTATTGTATACACTTCGTATGGATGTCGCACCTATTGTAACACAGGAAAAGCTTTTAGAGATGATGCAGGATACTTTTAGATATATAAAAAAGACACCAAAAGCACTTCATTTAATGATAGTCCATGCCTTTGTAGGATTAACTGCTTTTGATGCACTTGTTGCTTTAATGGTAGATAGATATTACGCCGGAATTATTGCAACTTCACTTGCTCTTGGGCTTTTACATTCTGCGCGTGCAGTAGGTTTAGTTATTGGTCCTGTATTCTTGGGAAAGCTTATCAATAACAAACGGCTGGTTTATATATTTATTGCTCAGGCACTAGGTGTATTTTTATGGGCATATGTGATGCAGAACTTTTACTTGAGTTTAGTGGCAAGTGTGGTTGTAGGATTTTTTACTACGACGCTCTGGTCGTATAGCTATACCCTTTTACAAAAAAATATTGAAGAAAAATACTATGGTAGAATAGTGGCATATAACGATATGTTGTTTTT
>JBFEUD010000071.1:0-7738 GCA_041547625.1 Sulfurimonas sp. | reverse complement strand
ATCACTTATGCCGTATACTACATTCAGCGGTACAACAAATACAGTACTAAAAGGGACAAAGATAGATACGAAAGCACTGCTCAAGTCAAACCTTGCTAGTTTGGATATCAAACAGGCACGTTTTGATCTCAAAGACAGCTCAATTGCAAGTGATTATCAAGCAACCATTTATGATTTAGACAGACTCTTTTTTATCTCGCAAAGACATCTTAAAGGTGCAATTGTAGCAACGGGCGAACTTAAAAAAGCAAAAGACCTTGATTTTACGCTGCTCAGTAATTTTGCAGGCGGAAAACTAGATGCTAAGTTACACAATGATGATTTTATTGCTTACATTAACAAGATGCAGACCTTGGATATTTTAGATATGCTGATTTATCCTAAGGTTTTTAAATCTAACATAGACGGTAAAGTGACATACAATTTGGCAGAAGCAAGCGGGAATTTTGATGCAGAATTGAAAGAGGGTGTTTTCATGCCAAATCAGATCCTAGATCTGACAAAACAGTTTGCAAAAGTGGATCTATATAAACAAAAGTTTGTTGGAAATACAAATGCTGTTATCAAAAAAGAGCATATAACAGCTCTGTTAGATTTAAAGTCAAATACTTCTTCGATCTATACGAAAGACACAAAGTTAAATTCAAAAACAAAACAGATAGATTCTGATATTAAAATTGTTGCAAATAACAATCCTGCAATTTATGTGACACTTCAAGGGAATGTTGAATCACCGAAAGTGAAAGTGGATGCGAGTGCCATAGTGAAAGATGAGGCAAAAAAAGCTGTTAAAAAAGAAGCGACTAAACAGTTAAACAAACTCTTTCAAAAGCTCTTTTAGCGAGCTTTTGAAAGTTGGTGAAACTTGTCTACAAATAGCAGCATTACTGGAAGAATAAAGAGATCGCTCAGTAAAGAGAGTGTAATCAGTAATGCACTGTATAAGCCTATGAGCTGGAGTGATTCAATTTGTGAAAAGTAGAGTGAACCAAAAACAGTAATTAAAACTATCGAGCCTATAATAACCGGAATACCTGCATAAAAGAATACTTTTTCCAATGCGTGTTTTTGGGAATGACCAAAGTAACGCAAGCGGAAATATTTAAAGGCAAAGTGGATAGTCGCATCAGACGCCAGTCCTAAAGATATGGTCATAGCGATAAGCATCTCTAAACTTAAAGCTACATCAAACAGTGTAATAAGGACACCAAACCATAGTATCGGGATGAGGTTCACGCTAAAACCGACAAAGATCATAGTTTTTAATCTAAATATCCATCCTGTAATAAGTCCAATAATAAACAAAGCAGCAAAAAGTGAAGTTGCGAGTAAGATTGTTTGATCGTACTTTGCAATGCTTAAGAGTGTGTCTTGATCGAGAAAATAAATCTCAATATTTTTATAATTAACCAGCCAATCCAATAGCTCAAGCTTATTAATATCGAATATATTAATGACTATATTTATAGAATTATTGTCAAAGTATTTATTATTCAGTTTATAGAGATCTATATAAAAAAGTGCTTGAAGCAATGCTTCTTCATCAAGTAGATCTGTCTGTGTATTTGCTTCATTAAGGTTATGAATAAGTGTTGTAATAGATACTATTTCTCCAAGACCATCTTCAAATTTTTCTTGAAGATCTTTTGTAAAATATTCTATAGCATGAACAAGGTTTAAATCTATTTGTTCGTAAGGAATTTTGAGTTCTATTTGTTCATTTTGTACTTGCAATTGAAAAAAGTTATGACTTTTAGAATAGATCAAAAAGCTACCAACAATTGCAAGTATATAAGTTATCGAGAGAAAGGTAAAAAGAAATTTTCTATTGTAATGCAGTTCGTTGGATGCAAGCAAATAGCCGAGTTTAGCATAAGGTACATGGGTGTGTTTGAGTGAAAAATGACTTAAAAGTGCTGGCAGTAATGTAAGATTCAGCATATAACTAACAACAGATGAAACAATAACACTTAGACTTAGTAGTTTGATAATATCGGAATCTATTAATACTAAACTTCCAAGACCGAGGATCGTCAACACTGATGTCCACATTGCAGGTACCATACTTCTGTTGAGCATCTTTCTAAGAGAGTGAAATACATTCGTTTTATATTGTGACACATGCCAACGATAATAGAAATATAAAAATTCAACTAATGCAATACTTATAGTAATAAAAGGCATAGTAATATGGATAGTATGTATCCCTGTAAGCATAATAATAGTAGTGAATGTTAAAACAGTCGATAAGGTAATGACAAACATTGCACTAAAAGCTGCCAGGTAGTTTCTAAATAATATCCTAAAGATAATAAGAAGAACAGATGCAAAAATAAATGCATATATAGATAATACACCCCATTTAATTTCATCAACTGAATCGATATATTGATAAGTGCCTGGAATGGAAAGAGTAGAGAGGTCTAGATTTTCAGTAGCACTAATGTAAAAATAAAATGTGGAGAGGTTATTATCTACAACATTACAATAATCGTTATGAGCTTTTTTTAGGAGTTGTTTTAATTGCAGAGTGTCTACTTGTGTACAATTCAGAACGACAAGCATATTTGAACTTTCTGAATCATATCTGTTTTCAATATAGTCATTGCTAAAAATAGAAGAAACTTTTTGTACACCTTTGAGTGATAACAGATCTGTATGAAGTTTTTGCAAGGGTACAAGTGAATCATCATCAAGTTTATCTATATTAATAATCAGTTTTGACTGTTTATATGTGTCGAATTTTTTTGCTTCTGTTTTTTGGAATTCTTTTGAATCATTCAGCCAAAAAAGCTCATCTGATGAAAGAAATTTAGGTTGAAAAAGCATACCGCTTAGTGTAGCTAGAAATATAAAAAATAAAATGACTAACTTACGGTATTTGACAATGAAGTCAAGATATCTATGAATATTGGGTGTATTGTAGTACATTGAAGCCCCTTAAATTATTTTTCTATTATTAAAAACGGTCTTTTGTTCACATGGAGTTTTTTTGCTACATCTGTAATAGCATCAACTTGACGTTGTACATTTGTATCAATCGGTGCGATGGCATTATCATCATATATCATTATCTCTAAAAGTGTTTCCAAAGGTTCTTTAGCAGTATATATAGCAGCTATTGTGTTTTCTGAATGCAGTCTAGGAATGCCATAGAGATAAAGGTAATAGCGGTACTTTGATAGCATAGCGTTGTTCTCTGAAATCATAGTAATAAATTTTCTAGAGTATCGGCATAAGGGATCGATGAACACATGCACTTTTTGTTGACCGTTACCGTAGACTATAGCCTCTTTTTCTATAGTGTGTATAAGTTGTATTTGCTCATTATAAGAGAGTTTTTCTACGACGTTCATATCATCTGCGAACAAGAAACAATTTAATAGTAATGTTAATAACAAAGTTTTATACATGTAGAGATTATAACTTTTTTTAATTACGAACTTATTACAAAAATGGATCTTTTTTCAGCACTAATCGTTAATTTTAGTTATGATAGATCGACAAGACTTAAACAAAAAGCGATATTATCCTTACCGATTGTTTCTATAGCTTCATTGAGTGTGGTCCCTGTTGTTACAATGTCATCAACAAGGATAATGTTTTCTTTTATTGTCTTTGATGTTTTGAAAACCCTGGGATTTGTTTGGCGATACAGTTTTGATTTTCTTGAATAGTTTACACGGTTTTGTGCTCGGAGTTGATTATACAGGGGTTTAATGTTGTATGAACTAAGATGTCTGTTGAGGATTGCAGTATGGGAATATCCGTTACGGACATGATCATCAACTGAAATTGAAAAAAAGTTTTCTTGTGTATGAAACTCTTCGGCAAACTTGGCAAATGAAAGTTTTGCCAAAATATTGTAAATATGGTAACCCAAGTCGCTATGTTTTGTATGAAGCAGTTTTTTAATCTCGTCATATTTATAAAAAGAGATAAGTTGAATATTATTTGAAAGAGTTCTTTTATAAAGAGAAGGTTGTAAAAAATTTTTTTGACAGGAGGAGCAGATGTGTGAGAAAGAGAATCTTTCACACATCATACAGCGCATGTTAGTCCATTTTTAAAACTGACATAAATGCTTCTTGCGGAAGCTGAACTTTACCGATAGACTTCATACGTTTTTTACCTGCTTTTTGTTTTTCTAAAAGCTTACGTTTACGTGTGATATCTCCACCGTAACATTTAGCAGTTACATTTTTCCCCATAGATTTTACAGTTTCACGTGCAATGATCTGGCTACCTAGTGAAGCTTGAACAGCTACTTCAAAAAGTTGACGAGGGATCAATTCTTTCATGTTCTTTACAAGTACACGACCGCGTGCAAGAGCCTGTGAACGAGGTACAATAACACTAAGTGCATCTACAGCCTCTCCAGCTACTTTAATATCAAGTTTAACTAGATCACCTACTTTAAAATCAAGAGGTTCATAGTCAAAAGAAGCGTAGCCTTTCGAGATTGACTTGAGAGTATCATAAAAATCAACTACGATCTCATTCATAGGAATTTCATATTCCAGCATTACTCTATCTTCATTGAGATAAGTCATTTTTGACTGGTTACCACGTTTGGAAACCAATAAAGTGATGATATTTCCAAGGTATTCACTCGGTGTAATTACTGTTGCACGTACATACGGTTCTTCAATCTTGTCAATCTTTTGGACTGGTGGAAGTTCTGAAGGGTTTTGTACTTCAATTTTTGAACCGTCAGTCATATAAACATGATAGATAACAGACGGAGCAGTAGCTATCAGGTCTAGACCGTACTCACGCTCTAAACGCTCTTTGACAACTTCCATATGCAGCATACCAAGAAAACCTACACGGAATCCAAAGCCTAGTGCAACGGATGTTTCCGGTTCATATGATAGTGAAGAGTCGTTAAGTTTTAATTTATCGAGTGCATCACGAAGGTCTTCGAACTTGTCTGTATCGATCGGATAAAGTCCGGCAAATACAAATGGTTTTGCAGGTTCATAGTCACCTACAGGTTCAGCTGCTGGATTTTTTGCATCAGTGATCGTATCTCCAACATTGATTACACTTACCTCTTTTAGTCCGAGAACAACAATTCCAATTTCACCGGCTTTAATTGATGGAGTTTTGATTTTGTGTTTAGGGTGTGGATACATGAGATCAAGAACCTGATGTTCCTCTTTGGAACTCATCAGTTGGATATTTTGCCCTTTAGTGATTTCACCGTCAAATACACGTACAAGTGCAAGTGCACCAAGATAGTTGTCAAACCAGCTGTCATATATGATAGCTTTTGTTGTAGCATCAGGATCTCCTACAGGAGCCGGTACTCTGTCAACAATAGCATCAATAAGTTCACGAATACCTATACCTGTTTTTGCACTTACTAGTACAGCATCTGTTGCATCGATTCCGATTGAAGTTTCAATCTCTTCTGCAACTCTTTCAGGTTCAGCAGCAGGCAAGTCTATTTTATTGATAACTGGGATAAGTTCCAGGTCATTGTCTAGTGCCAAATAAACATTTGCAATTGTTTGTGCTTCAACACCTTGCGCTGCATCTACAATTAATAATGCACCATCAGAAGATGCCAAAGATTTACTTACCTCATAAGAGAAGTCAACGTGACCCGGAGTGTCAATGAGGTTAAGGATATAGTGCTCGCCATCTTTTACGTAGTCAAGTCTAACTGATTGTGCCTTGATCGTAATACCGCGTTCTTGCTCAATATCCATTGTATCCATCATTTGAGTTGTGAGTTCGCGATCACTTACGGCACCACACTCCTGGATAATTCTGTCTGCCAGGGTACTTTTACCATGGTCGATATGTGCAATAATAGAAAAATTTCTAATGTTTTTCAATTTTGTCCTCTACACAAACAGGCTGTTTACACTTTCGTTGTGGTAAACTCTGCGGATTACTTCAGCGAATAGTGGAGCAACTGTTAAAACTTTAATTTTATTATGTGGTTTTGTCTCTAGTGTATTTGTAATGATAAGTTCATCTAACTCACCATTTGTAAGGTTCTCATATGCTTTACCGCTGAGTACACCGTGCGTAGCACATGCCATTACAGAGTTAGCACCTTTATTTTTAAGTGCAGTAGCAGCTTTTACCATAGTTCCGGCAGTATCTACCATATCGTCAATCATAATAACGTCTTTACCGCTTACATCGCCAATGATATTCATAACTTCACTCTCGTTTGCTTTTTCACGGCGCTTGTCAACGATTACCATTTCAAGACCCAGTCTATTTGCAAAATATCTAGCACGTGCTACACCACCGATATCCGGAGAAGCGATAATAGGGTTTTTCAGGTTTTTAGATTTGATGTATGTCTCAAACGTGATACTTCCGTAAAGGTTGTCAACAGGGATATCGAAGAACCCTTGGATTTGACCAGCGTGAAGATCGATTGTAACAACTCTGTCAATACCTGCAGTTTGATAAAGGTCTGCCACAAGTTTTGCAGTAATTGGAACTCTTGGAGCAGCTTTACGGTCTTGTCTTGCATAACCGTAGTAAGGAACAACAGCTGTAATACTTGATGCAGAAGAGCGGCGAAGCGCATCTACCATGATAAGTAGTTCCATTAAGTTGTCATTTGACGGTGCTCCTGTTGATTGTACGATAAATACGTCACGACCGCGAACAGATTCAGAGATCTGAACAGAGATCTCACCATCACTAAATTTCTTTATATCTGCTTGTGCTAAAGGCACGTCTAAAACTGAACAGATCTCTTTAGCAAAATCAACACTTGCAGTACCCGCAAAAATTTTATAACCACGCATAAGTTAACCCTTTGGAAAAATTAATATGTGATTATACTGCAAGTGTCCTAAGAGGATGTTAAAACGAAAAAACTATTGACAGTTTTTGCAGATTCCAGAGAGAATCATATCTACTTTATTTACTTGAAAGTCTATCTTATTCAAGTCTAGTTTTTTCATAGGGGATAAGTCTATATGTAAGTCCTCTACACTCCCGCATTTCTCGCATACTAGATGGGAATGTGCTTCTTTTGTTAATTCATATACAGACTTGGCATTTGGAATTTTCACCTCTTGTATAAAAGCATTTTCTATCATTAGATTAATATTTTTATAGATAGTAGCCAATGATATCGAATTGAACTTTTTTAACAGTATATCGTAGAGTTTTTCTATCGTTAAGTGTCCATTGCTCATTAAAGCATTTGTAATCTCAATACGTTGAGGTGTTGCTTTAAGGTTATGTGCTCTTAACATTTCTGTATAGTTTTCCATGCTTCAATTGTACAATACCGATTATTAAATGATAATCATTATATATTAACTATCTTTTTTTTTAAAGAGTTTTTTGAAGTTTAATTAATGTGGAACGTAAAAGTGCACCTTTGTCGTTATGGCTGCTTTTCATTTTCAATTCATTCTGCAAGAGAAGTTCATGCAGCTTATAATATGTTTGAGGTTTGATTTTTATTGCCTGGTTCGCTTTTGCATCAACTACAAATTTTGGAGCAGGATAGCCTAGGATATCCATGGCGTTTGGTGCACCGTTAACACGGATGTAGATATTAAACATATAGAGTTGGGTTATGTAGGAAGTGATAGTTGTCAGAATGCGTATCTCATCTTCGCCGTGTTCTAAAATATTTTGTAAATCTTCCGTAATATCACGCTTTTCTAGAAGCTTTTTGATAAAATCTTCTAGGTTGATTTCCCCTAAACCAAAGACGATATTGTCGATGTCTTTAGTTGTAATCTCT
>JBFEUD010000070.1:0-7840 GCA_041547625.1 Sulfurimonas sp. | reverse complement strand
TTTTAGATATCGCATATAAAAATGGAGACTCTACGTTAAAAGTTGGTAGACACCCATATATGATCTATAGACCGATTAAATCACAGCTTATTTGGGATAATGATATTTCACTTAACGGTGTAAGTTATAACTATGAAAATGACTCTCGCATCATCAATGTAGGTGCTAATCAACCAACATATGCTGAAAGAGTGAATGCAAAAGATAATGTTAATTTATACTTCGCACAATATGTAGAGAAAATGAAACTAGACAATTCTCAATTAAATTTAGGTGCAGGTATTTATTACTATGACGGTTTAAAAGGTAATACGGCTATGTATTATCCTGAAAAAAATTATGCTAAAACATCTGATTGTGTTAAAACACCTGGTAAGCCAATGGGTAATACATTTGTAATAGATGCATCTGGGAATTATGTATATGAAAATGATTTCCACATTCTAGAAGCATTTGCAGAGTATAAAGTAAAAGATGTGTTTGGTAAACCAGTTACACTTGCTGCTGGAGTAGCATATAATGCCGCAGCTAGCGATAGAAACTTCGGATACGATCTGGCAGTACAAGTTGGTAAAGCAAAAAATGTTAATGACTGGCAAGTGAAATATTCTTATACTGATATTCAAGAAGATGCAGTACTTGGTGATCATAGTGACTCTGATAACTTCGGTGGTGGTACTGCTGCTAGAGGACATGCAATTAGAGCAAAATATAAATTTGGTAAGAATACATACCTTGCTGGAACATTCTTTTATAACACACTTTATGGACAAAGAAACGGTTCTAGTAAACCAGCAGCAGACTATGAGCGTGTACAGTTAGATGCTATCATAAAGTTCTAAGAACTAAAAAACAAATTTCAAATTTCATTTCTCCTTTTTACAAGAAGCAAGCTATTCTCCGCTTGCTTTTCTGTAATCAAAATCCAAACTTTTGCTTAACAATGAACTCTCTACTTTCTTAGCATGAATTGTTTTATATCACCTTTTTACAGCTCTTCGATATTTAATATAAGTTAAACGTCATTTAGGGTACAATAGCACAATTTTATATGTAATTCTTATCTTGGAGAAAATTAAATGGACGCAGCCAAATACATTTGGATGAATGGCGAATTTGTAGCATGGGATAATGCTAAAACACACGTACTTTCACACACACTTCACTACGGAAATGGTGTTATTGAAGGAACAAAAGCATACAAAACTGCAAAAGGGTATGCAATCTTTCGTTTAAATGATCATACGAAAAGATTAAAAGAATCGGCAAAAATGACACTTATGGAGATCCCTTATTCTGTTGAAGAGATGAATGAAGCACAGATCGAACTACTAAGAAAAAATGAGTTTGAAGGAGATAACGTATATATCCGTCCTTTTGCTTTCTTAGGTTACGGTGTAATGGGTGTTTACCATAAAAACGCTCCTGTTGAGACTGTTATGGCTGCATGGGAATGGGGTGCATATCTTGGAGAAGAGGGTCTTAAAAAAGGTATCAAACTGAAAATTGCTTCTATGACAAGACCTGGAAACACTTCAAATATGGGTAAAGCAAAAGCTACTGCTAATTACCTAAACTCACAAATGGCAAAATATGAAGCTATTGACTGTGGATATGATGAAGCACTTTTACTTGATGATCAAGGTTATGTTGCAGAAGCAAGCGGCGCATCATTTTTCATGATCAAAGACGATGAAATTATTACACCACCAAGTGATAATGCTTTAGCATCAATTACACAAAAAACTGTAATTGAGATTGCTCAAGATATGGGGTATAAAGTATCTCGCCGTCGTATTACTCGTGAAGAGGTATATATTGCAGATGAAGCGTTCTTAACTGGAACTGCTGCAGAGATTACACCAGTTGCACAAGTTGATGCAAGAATCATCGGTTGCGGTTCTCGCGGTGTGATTACGGAAAAACTTCAAAGTACATATTTTGATATTGTTTTTGGACGTAATGCGAAGTACGAGCACTACCTTACATATATTGACTAGATAAAAGAAGTGAATTCTTTTATCTTCGCTTGGACCGCTCAGGTCACTAAAGCTTGACATCAAGATGTCAGAAACAGAATGAAGAAGGAAATATTAAAATGAAAGAAGAGAGTATTAAAATGGCCTCAGATATGAACGATTATTTTAACAAGAAAAAAAGTGAAAGCGGCTACAAAAAGACATCATCAAACTCAGGTGGCGGCAATAACGGTCCAAAAGGACCACAAATGCCAAATATCGACTTTAATTTCGGTGGTGGAAAAGCAGGACTTTTATATTTTATTATTGCTGTCGTAATTGTTTTAGTTCTTGCAAAACCTTTTACAATTATTGAAGAGGGACAAAGAGGTATTTTAAGTACAAACGGTAAGTACGAAGATCAAGCACTTTTACCGGGACTTCACTTCATCATCCCGATTATTCAAAAAGTATATCTTGTAGATACAAAAGTACGTGTAATCAATTATGCATCTAAAGTTGAGATGAGTGCAAACAATTCTGGAATTTTAACAAAACCTGCTATTACTGTTTTAGATAAACGTGGTTTACCTGTAAGTATCGAACTTACTGTTCAATACCGTTTAAATTCTCAACTTGCAGCACAAACTATTTCGAACTGGGGCTTTAGCTGGGAAGATAAAATTATCAATCCTGTGGTACGTGACGTTGTTCGTAATGTTGTTGGTAAGTATGAAGCTGAATTACTACCGCGTGAAAGAAATACTATTGCGAGAGCTATAGAGACTGGTATTAGAGAGAACATTGAAGGACTAGAGAATTCACCTGCAATCTTACAATCAGTACAACTTCGTGAGATTGTATTGCCTCAAAAAGTAAAAGAACAAATTGAACGTGTTCAAGTTGCAAAGCAAGAGGTTGAGCGTGCTCAACAAGAAGTACAACGTGCAAAGCAAGAAGCATTAAAACGTGCGGCCGAAGCGCAAGGTGTTGCGGAGAAAGCTCGTATTGAAGCACAAGGTAAAGCAGATGCCGTAACAATTGAGGCAAAAGCTAAAGCTAAAGCAAATGATTTAATTTCAAAATCATTAACTACAAAACTGTTAGAACTTGAACAGATTAAAGTACAAGGTCAGTTTAACGAGGCGCTTCAAACAAACAAAGATGCGAAAATTTTCTTAACACCTGGTGGATCAACTCCAAATATCTGGGTTGATATGAAAAACGCTAAACAAAGAACAACGGCTCAGTAGTAATGCAAGAAGTATTAAATAGAATTGATTGGGAGAAGCAAGAGCTTCTGCCGGTGATAGTACAAGATGTTGTAACAAATGAAGTACTTATGATGGCTTATATGAACCAAGAAGCTCTCAAACTTTCATTAGAGACGAAGACTGCACACTACTTTTCTAGAAGCAAACAAAGACTTTGGAAGAAAGGGGAGAGCAGCGGGCATATACAAACAATCCATTCATTTAATATAGACTGTGATAACGACACTCTGCTGATCAAAGTAACACAAGAGGGTGTAGCATGCCATACAGGCAGAAAATCTTGCTTTTTTACAGAACTTGAGAGCGGAGATGCTATAAGTGAAGTGGAAGTAGATACTACATCTGCATATGGTGTGATTGATACACTTTATCATACTATCCAAGAGCGTAAAAATGCAGATCCTAGTGAATCTTGGACGGCAAAGCTTTTAAGTAAAGGTGAAAACACTATACTGAAAAAGGTAGTTGAAGAAGCTGGTGAGTATTGTTTTGCGCATAAAGATAATGATGAAGAAGAGATGGTGTATGAAGCAGCTGATTTGACATATCACATGTTGGTAGCACTCGCAAGTAAAAACATCTCTCCTGATCGCATTAAGCAAGAACTTGCTCGTCGTTTCAATATGAGTGGAATCGCAGAAAAAAACTCTAGGACAGATAAGTAATCCGGATGAGAAGCAGTAAATTCCAAAACTTTGTTGATGGACTCGTTACTCAGGACTTTATACTCTTCGGAGGTGTGTTAGTCCTTTTTATCCTCCTAATTTTTTTAGCTCTTGTATTAAGAAGAAAACTAAAGACAGCAGTGTTTTTAGTTTTACTTGCTTTTACCATTGTGATAGTTGGTCCAAGCTACGGACATATCAAGCTTCATCAGTATCTCTTTAAAAATAAAGTTGAATTACTTGAACAAAAAAGATTGAATTTTGTCGAAGCAGTTGTTGTAAAAGGGAAAATTACAAATATTTCAAAAAGAGACTTCAGCAGGTGTAGTATTGTTGCTTCAGCATATAAAGCTTCAAGCAACAAAGTGAAAAATTATCTATATGGATTAAAGCCATTTCAAAAAATGTCGATTACTATAGATGGACTCTTGCAAAACGAAAGTAAAGAGTTTAAAATAATTGTAGAACCTTTTAATTACGAAAACAATTATAATATTACTTTAGAGGCTGATTGTCGATGACTGAATTGAATTATGTACATTATATAACTTTTTTTGTAATCTTTCTTTTATTTGTATTTGGTGTGTATAAATCTCTTCAACAAAAAAAAGCTTCTTTAAAAACTTCAATGCTCTTTTCAGTTTCTTTAGTGGCATTGTTTTTATTTATATTAAGTGTCATTGTTGTTGATAAATA
Source organism: Sulfurimonas sp. (assembly GCA_041547625.1). GTDB lineage: Bacteria > Campylobacterota > Campylobacteria > Campylobacterales > Sulfurimonadaceae > Sulfurimonas. Next base: position 3,247 of record JBFEUD010000070.1, on the reverse strand, counting down.
TACTAAGACAGTTCAGCTTTCTAAACTAAAAAACAAACGACTTTTATCGGTTGAGAAAATAGTATATACAGGGATAGTGCATAATACGGGGAATTTTACAATCGGAAAAGTGACGATGGAAATTAAGTTAGTTAACCGTGGACATGCAACAGGTAATGTTAAAGGTGATAATTTTTTTCAATCGACAGGCTTGTTTAAATTCTTGAATGAAGGAATGGGAATAGACAAAGACAAACCACAAACAATTACTAAAAAGTTTGTAATTGCAGAGAAGTTAGGTGCAGGAAAAGCAAAACAGTTCAGAGTCTATTTTGATTATCCGCCTTACTTTAGAAATGTGTCAGATTTTGTTAGTGTAGAAGCACACTAGTATTTTAAGCCTATTTTTTTCAAAGCGGCATTGATGTGCCGTACTTGCACATTTTTATCTCTACACCACTGCGGTGCTAGAAGCGAATTATCATCTATTCCTGCAGTTATTCTTTGCACATTCACATTCCCAGGCTTCATCTCAATTGCTTTTAGAAGAGTATCAAGATATAGCTCTTCAGAAATAGGCTGAAATTCTCCACGTGTGTATTCATTAGCAAGTGCAGTTCTTTTAACTACATAAAGCGGATGGTACTTGACAGAATCTATTCCCCATTCATATGCTTGTTTTGCAGTCTCTAACATCATCTCTTGTGTTTCACCAGGAAGACCAAAGATAAGGTGTCCGCATACATGTAATCCTGCTGCTTTAGATTTTAAAATCCACTCTTTTACATTAGCACTGTCATGACCACGATTGATACGCTCTAGGGTTTTATCATAGATTGACTGGATTCCAAACTCTATCCAGATCTCTTTCTCTTTTGAGAGCTCTGCCAGATATTCAAGTGTTTCATCAGTAATAGAATCACTTCTTGTTCCAATGCTCAAACCCACTACATTATTAAAAGAAAGCGCTTTTTCATAAAGAGCCTTTAGGGTCTCAAAAGGAGCATATGTATTTGTAAATGATTGAAAATAAACAAGGAATTTCTCTGCTCCATATTCTTTTACTTGTCTTGATGAGATAGCTTGAAATTGTTGTTCAAGTTGTAAGAGCTGTTTTTCTAGGAATGGATTTTCGTTAGATTCAAGGTTAAGATGAAAACCTTTTAATTCTTGTACCTGATCGGTACTAGCACTGAAAGAATCATTTTCACAAAAGGTACAACCCCCTTTTGCTACTGTTCCATCTATATTAGGACATGTAAAGCCCGAGATGTTTATACCAACTTTATAAACTTTGCAGCCAAACTTATTTTTTAAGTAGCTGCCAAATGTATAGATTTGTTGCATTAAACTATGTAGTTACCCGTAAAACACGCTGTACAATATGTATCATCTTGAGCATTTACACTACGAAGTAATGCTGCTTCGTCCAGATATGCCAATGAATCTGCTTCAATATATTTAGCAATTTCATCAATACTCATATTTGCAGCAATAAGCTTGTCTTTATCTGGTGTATCAACACCATAGAAACATGGGTCTGTTGTCGGTGGAGAAGAGATACGCATATGAACTTCTGCAGCACCAGCCTCTTTTAACATTCTTACGATTCTTCTTGAAGTTGTACCTCTAACGATAGAATCATCGATAACAATAACTTTTTTACCTTTGATAACTTCAGGCATAGGTGAGAGCTTCATTTTTACTTTTAGATCTCTCATCTCTTGAGTTGGTTCGATAAATGTACGACCGATATAGTGATTTCTCATGATACCCATTTCGTAAGGGATACCACTCTCTTGTGCGTAACCGATTGCAGCTGGTACACCACCGTCTGGAACAGGGATAACAACATCAGCTTCAACAGGATCAATTTTCGCTAACTCTTTCCCCATATTTTTTCTAGTAGCATATACTGATTGACCAAATACAGTCGAGTCAGGACGTGCAAAGTAAACATACTCAAAGATACAGTGTTTTGGAGTCGGTTCAAATACCTTGATACTTTGTGGAGCTTTACCCTCTTCAAATACAAGTAGTTCGCCAGGTTCTACATCACGGATAAAAGTAGCACCAACAAGGTCAAATGCACATGTTTCACTCGCAACAATATAACCGCCGTTTGATAAACGCCCAAGGCTTAGAGGTCTAAAACCGTGGCGATCACGCATAGCAAACATTTTTGTTCTACTTAAAAATACTAATGAGAATGCACCCTCGATTTTTTCAACTGCATCAATAATTCTGTCAAGCAGTTTTTCTTTTGAACTTTTTGCAATCAAGTGGATTAAATTTTCCGTATCCATAAATGTTTGGAAAATAGCACCTTTTTCGATTAGAGAGTCTCTTACTTCTTGAGCATTTGTAAGGTTTCCGTTGTGAACGATTGCCATTTCACCAAGATCGTATCTTGCAAAAACCGGTTGTGCATCTAAGATTGAGTCATCTCCTGCAGTTGAGTATCTTGTATGTCCAACTGCACTTGAACCTTTTAAAGTTTCCAGTTTTTTTTCATTAAAAACTTTCATAACTAAACCGCGATCTTTGATAGTGTGTACCTTCTCACCGTCAGCTGAAGAGATACCTGCAGCTTCTTGACCACGATGTTGGAGTGAATGGAGAGAGAAATAAGCTAGTTTTGAAGCTTCCTCATGACCGAAAATCCCAACTACTGCACATTTTTCATTCATGTTTTCAAGCAAAATAGAGTCCTTGTATGTTTCTACTTAAATTAATATTGCAATTATACTCAAAAAAACTATAAAGAAGATGAAAGAAGATTTTCGTAGCTGTTTTAAACAAGTCTGTTTTAAGATATAATTATTGGAACTATATTTGCTTTTTTAAGATATCAAACTAAAGAGGTAGACAATATGGATATTGTACTTCGCGACAATCTTATTCTTATTACCACAGACTTTGATACTTTAAATACACCGTGGATGCGGGAATTTTTAAATCATCATACGCGTGGTATGCTCTTTTTACCAAAAGCTGTCTTGGTGTTTAGAAATGAGTCTTTAACGCAAATTCGAGAAGAATTTTTGCATAAGTTAAGTCAACATCATGCAAAAGTACACGATTTTAATCATCAGTTTTTTCTGCGCTCAATGTTAAAGTACGGTTCACAGCCTATTAAGGTAGTTATGAACAAAATGGAAGAACCTGAAACAGTAAAGGTGAATCTTTATGCATACGATAAAAATACGGTACTTATCTCTCTTGACCAGCCAAATGCCTGGGTGGTAAATTATATGCGTTCTCAACT
>JBFEUD010000069.1:0-8011 GCA_041547625.1 Sulfurimonas sp. | reverse complement strand
GATAGCGGAATTTAGAAATTCTGGAAAATTCTAAAGTAAGAAGTAGCTTTTAAAGCTACTCTCTTATTTATATCTATAAGTGATACGCCCTTTATCAAGTGAATAAGGTGTAAGTTCAAGTTTAACTTTATCACCTGGAAGTATCTTGATATAGTGCATACGCATTTTACCTGCAATGTGACATAAGATAATATGCCCATTTTCTAGTTCAACACGAAAAGTTGCGTTAGGCAATGCTTCAATAATCTTGCCATCAACCTCAATAACATCTGCTTTAGCCATTTTTAGTCCTTTAAAGTTTTAACTCTTACGCAAGAGATAATATTTCAGCTTTACCGCCAACAACCGCGACAGTATGCTCATAGTGTGAACCGCGTAAACCGTCGGCACTAACAACATCCCAACCATTATCTAAGATGATAGGTTTTCCATCTTTTTGACAGATCATAGGTTCTAAACAAAAAACCATTCCATTTTTTATCTTTGGCCCAGCCTTAGGGTTAGGTCCATCAAGATAATTTGGAATTTCCGGTTCTTCGTGAGGCTTTTTCCCTATTCCATGTCCACAAAAATTTCTTAAAGGTACAAAACCTCTTTCTTTAATGAATTGCTCCATCATATAAGAAAGTTCTTTAAACCTCATACCCTCTTTGATGTTTTCAATAGCATAATAGAGTGTATCTTTTGCACAAGCGATTAACTCTTCATCTTTTTTATCGATTTCGCCGACACCAACACTAATTGCAGCATCACCAAACCAACCTTCTAGTTCCGTTCCGATATCATAACCGATTACATCACCTTCTTGAAGTTTATAATCATTAGGAATTCCATGAATAATTACTTCATTTAAAGATGTACATACAGCATTAGGGAAACCGTATAAGCCTTTAAAAGATGGTTTAGCACCTTGACTTCTGATATAATCTTCCGCCATAGCATCTAACTCTTTTAAACTCATACCAACTTTAGTATTTTGACGAAGAAGGTCAAGAGCACCGCCAACGATTTTGTTGGCAGCTCTTAATTTGTCAATCTCTTGTGGTTTTCTTAGTGCGATAGCCATCTTGTTTTACAGACCAACTGCACTTAAAGTTTCATACTTGCTCATATAGATCTGAGCCTCTATCTTTCTCATTGTGTCAAGTGCAACTTGCACAACGATTAAAACAGCCGTACCACCAAAGAAGAATGGAACACCCATACCTTTTATAATCATAAACGGAAGTGTTGCCACTAAACCAAGATATAAAGCACCTGTTATAGTTAATCTACTAGCAGTTTCATTTAAGAATTCTTTAGTAGCTTCACCTGTACGGATACCAGGGATAAATCCACCTTGGCGTTTTAAATTATCTGAGATATCTTTTGCATTGAATGTAATCGAATCATAGAATAATGCAAATAAAATAACAAATACAAAAGTTAAAAAGTTAAAAAAGTAACCGTTTGGATTTAAAAAGTCTGCAATTGTTTGAACCGTAGGATTTGTACTACTTGAAAGCACAGTCATCGGGAACATTAAGATCGCTGAAGCGAAAATTACAGGAATAACACCAGAAAGGTTTACTTTAATAGGAATATAGTTCATAACACGTTTATTTTGGTTTTGCATTACAGTCTTTTTCGCATACGTAACCGGTACACGACGCTCACCAAGTTCAACATAAATGATTACAGCAACAGTTATAAAGATAAGAGCTAAGATTGCAATCACTGTTAAGAAACTCATTGCTCCAGTATTTACCATAGTCACAGTTTGACCTATAGCACTAGGAATAGCTGAAACGATTCCCGCAAAGATAATTAAAGAGATACCGTTACCAATACCACTTTGTGTTATTTGCTCACCAATCCACATTAATAACATAGTTCCGGCTAACATAGAGATAGCAGAAAGAACAACAAATGTAGTATGATCAGCTAAGATAGCACTATTACCGTTTGGACCTGTTAAACTTTGTAATCCAACACTTACACCAACAGCTTGAATAATCGTAATAACGATAGTTGCATAACGGATTATTTGCATATATTTAACCATACCATCACGTTCTTTTTTCATTTGCCCAAGAGTTGGGAATGTAGCAGCAAGAAGCTCCATAATGATCGAAGCAGTGATATAAGGCATAATACCAAGTGAAATTATAGATAATCTCTCTACAGCATTACCGCTAAACATATTAAATAAACCTAATGCGTCTGATTGGTGAGAGTCGAAGAATGAAGCAATAACAGCAGTATCTACACCTGGAACTGGCACGTATGCCAGCAGGCGGTAGATAAATAAAAACCCAATCGTAATAAGTATCTTATTAGCTAGATTTTTGTTCACGACTAGTTACCTGTAGTTGTAACGTTTTCGTCTTTAATTTTCGATGCTAAATCTTTTGCAGATGCACCTACTAGTTTAACTTTTTTCACAGAGTTAGCAATTTTGTGAACACCACGGATAGTTTCCATTGTGATCTCAGCTAACTCAGCTACAGCTTTAATTTTTTCAACGTTTATTACGTATGGTTTTTCTACTTTAGAAGTAAAACCAATTTTTGGTAAACGTTTTGCAAGTGGTTGTTGACCACCCTCAAAGTTTCTTTTTCTTTTGTATCCAGAACGAGATTTTTGACCTTTTTGACCACGAGTCGAAGTCTTACCCATACCTGAACCTTGACCACGTCCTACTCTCTTACGAGAATGAGTTGATCCTTCTGCAGGAGTTAAGTTTTCAATACCCATCTTCTTATCCTTTTAATCTACTAAGTGCTTCGATTGTAGCACGTACTAGTGTGTTTGGATTGTTAGAACCGATAGATTTTGTAAGGATATCTTGGATCCCTGCAAGCTCTAAAACTGGACGAGTTGCCCCACCAGCGATAACACCAGTACCCTCAGATGCTGGTTTAAGTAAAACGCGAGAAGCGTTATATTTGTGTTCAATATCGTGAGCGATAGTAGTACCTTTAATACTAACTGTAGTTAAATTTTTGAAAGCGTCATCAACAGCTTTTTTAATAGCGTCTGGAACTTCTTTCGCTTTACCTACACCGTAACCAACAGTACCATTTTTATCACCAACAACGATTAAAGCAGTGAAACGGAAACGTCTACCACCTTTAACAACCTTAGTAACACGGCCAATATTTACAATTGATTCTTCAAAATCATCTCTATTGATTTCCATCATAGCCCCTAAAACTTAATTTCGTTAGCACGAAGTGCTTCACCAAATGCAGCGATAACGCCGTGATATTGGTAACCATTACGATCAAATACGATGCTATTAACGTTAGCTTCTTTAAGCTTACCAGCGAAAGCTTCAGCTAATGCAGCTGCACCTTCTTTGTTAGCTTTTGCAGAAATCGCTTTTGAGTTTAATGCACATAGAGTAGTTCCAGTTGCATCATCAATTGCTTGTACACTTAGGTAACGATTTGATTTAAATACAGAAACACGAGGAAGTGTAGCACTACCAGATATTTTTGCACGGATACGACGTTTACGTTTTAAACGATTTGCCAATTTGCTTTTTAATACTTTAGCGTTCATCTATCTTCCTCCCTTATTTCTTAGCAGTTTTACCGGCTTTACGCACGATATGCTCATCCATGTATTTAACACCTTTACCTTTATACGGTTCTGGTGGACGGAAACTTCTAATCTCAGCAGCAACTTGACCAAGAAGTTGTTTGTCGTGAGACTTTAAGATAATCACGTTTTTCTCAACTGCAGCTTCGATACCTTCTGGTAAATCGTAGTTGATATCGTGAGAGAAACCAAGTTGTAAGTTAAGAACTTTACCTTGAACAGCAGCTCTGTAACCAACACCGTTGATCTCAAGTTTTTTCTCATAACCAGTTGTTAAACCAGTAACAATATTTTGTGCTAATGCTCTGTATGTTCCCCAGAAAGCTCTTGCTTGGCGATCATCAGATAAGTTTTTGAAAGTTAATGCATTACCTTCAATTTCGAAAGAAACATTTCCTTTAGTATCTAAATCAACAGATTTATTACCTTTAGCGAAAGTGATAACATCTCCATTTGCAGATACTTTAATATCAGCTGCAAATTCTACAGGATTTTTTCCAATTCTTGACATGCTATTCCTCCTACCAAACTGTACACATAACTTCGCCACCAACACCAAGCTCATAAGCTTTGTCGTTTGGTAGTACGCCACGTGATGTACTTACTATAATTGTTCCGTAACCATTTTTGAAACGCTTGATCTCATCTTTACCTTTGTAGATACGACGACCAGGTTTTGAAACACGTTTAAGTTCATTGATTACAGTTTTGTCATTATCATCATATTTTAATGCAACTTTGATAGTCTTTTTAACACCATCTTCAACTACATTAGCAGATTCTAAATAACCTTTTTCTACTAAGATATTTGCTACAGCTTCAACACTTTTAGAGTGCACTAAAGTAGTAGTAGCTAATCTTCTCATACCAGCATTACGAATACGTGTTAACGCATCTGATACTAAATCATTAATTGCCATTTTTTTTCCTTGACTTTGTGTGATTAGCAGTAAAAACTGCTAAAAACTAATAATTAGAAGTTTCCGGCTTACCAGCTAGACTTTCTAACACCTGGGATCATTCCCTCGTTTGCCATTTTTCTAAAACAGATACGGCAGATACCGAAATCACGAATTACAGAGTGTGGACGACCACAAATCTGACATCTTGTATATGCACGTACTGCATATTTTGGAGTACGTTTCGCTTTTGCGATCATAGACTTCTTAGCCATTAGTTGTTCCCTCCCTTAGTGAAAGGCATACCCATTTTCTCTAATAGAGTGAATGCACCTTTATCTTCTTTAGCAGTTGTAACTACAGTGATGTTCATACCATGGATTTGCATGATTGAATCATAACTGATTTCTGGGAAGATAAGTTGTTCTTGAAGACCGAAGTTATAGTTACCACGACCGTCAAAACCATTTCTTGGAACACCACGGAAGTCTTTCACACGAGGAAGTGCGATTGACACAAGGCGGTCGAAGAAGTTATACATATTTTCACCACGAAGAGTTACACGAACACCAACTGGCATACCTTCACGAACTTTGAAACCTGCAACAGATTTCTTAGCGATTACAGTAGAAGCTTTTTGACCAGCAATAGTAGTGATAGTATCTTCAATGTTTTGGATTAGTTTGTTATCTTTCATTGCAAAACCTGCACCTACAGAGATAACGATTTTTTCTAATCCTGGGATATCCATAACATTTTTGATATCTAATGCAGATTGTAACTCAGGTTTTAAAGCTAAGTATTTATCTTTCATACGTGCCATTGTTACGCCTCCACTTTACGAACGTTTGAAACATCAATAGGCATCTCTTTATTAACATGTCCGCCTTTAGTGTTTTCTTCAGTTGGTTTAACAGCTTTTTTAGCTATTTTACAACCCTCAACGATTACTTTGTTTTTCTTTGGTAATACAGCTAAAACTGTAGCTTTTTTACCTTTGTCATCACCAGTGATAATTTCTACAGTATCACCTTTTTTGAAATTAAATTTTGCCATTACACAACCTCCGGAGCAAGAGATACGATTTTCATAAATCCAGCATAACGAACTTCACGACCGATTGGTCCGAAGATACGAGTACCGATAGGCTCTCTCTTGTCATCTAAGATAACAGCTGCGTTGTCATCGAAACGAATTAATGAACCGTTTTCTCTTTGAACTTCTTTGTGAGTTCTAACGATAACAGCTTTTACAACTTTACCTTTTTTAACTTTAGCAGTTGGGATCGCTTTTTTTACAGAAGCAACGATAACGTCACCTACTGTAGCATAACGACGCTTAGAACCGCCAAGAACTTTAATACACATAATCTCTTTAGCACCTGTGTTATCAGCTACGTTTAAACGTGAGAAAGATTGAATCATTACTACGCTCCTTTAACTACTGACTTAAGTCTAAAAGATTTTGTTTTAGAAAGTGGACGACATTCGATAGCTACTACCTCGTCTCCAACTTTTGCCTCATTACGCTCATCATGTACTAAGTACTTTTTGAAACGTTTAACAACTTTGTGGTAACGAGGATGCATTACACGGCGCTCAACTACGATAGTTACAGTTTTGTCACCAGCAATTTTTACAACATTACCTTGAATTTCACGTTTATGTGTCATCGCTCGTCCCCTACTTTGCTACTGCAGTTAATGCAGTATTGATTCTAGCAATATCTTTTTTAGCAGTTTTTAATTCGCTGCTGTTTTGTAATTGCATCATTTTTTGTTTAATTTTTAGAGTAAACAGCTCAGTTTTCTTCTCTTTAAGCATCGCTTGAAGTTCAGCTGCACTTTTACCTGCTAAATCAGAATATTTCATTGCTCATCTCCGCAGTTATGATTTTAGTTTTGAATGGTAATTTGTGCATTGCTAAAGTTAATGCTTCACGAGCTAGTTCGTGAGGTACACCACCCATTTCAAAAATAATACGACCTGGCTTAATGTTCATAACCCACTTATCAACTCCACCTTTACCTTTACCCATACGAGTTTCAAGAGGCTTAGCAGTTAATGGTTTAGCAGGGAATACACGAATCCAAATCTTACCATTTCTTTTGATGTGACGAGTTGCAGAAATACGAGCCGATTCAATTTGACGAGAATTGATACGACCAGCTTCTACTGCTTTAAAACCGATGTCACCAAAAGCTAATTTGTAACCTGAACGAGCATAACCACGGTTACGACCTTTCATTACTTTACGATATTTTGTTCTTTTTGGCATTAACATGATTTATTCCGCCTTTTCTTTTCTTGGAGCACGTTTACGTGAACGAGTCTCTTTTTTCTCTTCTTTGGCTTCAGCTGGGATACCTTTAGTTAGTACCTCACCTTTGAAGATCCATACTTTGATACCGATGATACCGTAAGTAGTATGAGCTTCAGCAAAACCATAATCGATTCTTGCACGTAAAGTATGTAAAGGAACACGTCCTTCTAAGTACCACTCAGTTCTTGCCATCTCAGCACCACCAAGACGTCCAGAAACAGAAACTTTGATACCTTTCGCACCACTTCTTTGTGCACCTTGCATAACTTTCTTCATTGCTCTACGGAAAGCAACACGACGCTCTAATTGAGTAGCTACGTTCTCTGCAACTAATTGAGCAGAAGATTGAGCTTTTTTCTCTTCTTTAATGTTTACAGAAACCGCTTTTCCTATAAGCTTTTGAAGAGAATCTTTAAGTTTCTCAATATCAGCACCTTTTTTCCCGATGATGATACCAGGACGAGCAGCGATGATTGTTACACGTAATCTTTTAACAGTTCTTTCTATAACGATGTTAGAAACACCAGCATAGTAAAGTTCTTTCTTTAAAAATGTTCTAATCTTGTGATCTTCACCTAAACTAGCAGGAGCAGTTTTGAAGTTAGGAAACCAACGACTCTCCCAGTTACGGTTGATACCAAGACGTAAACCAATAGGATTAACTTTTTGACCCATACTATTTACCCTCTACTTCTACTAAGATATGTGCTGTTGGTTTTCTAATACCTGAAGCCATACCACGAGCACGTGGACGGAAACGTTTAAGTACAGGACCATTGTCAACACGGCAAGATGTGATAACACAATCTTCTGCTTCGTTACCGCTGTTAGCTACTGCTGATGCAATAACTTTAGAGATAATTTTCGCAGCTTTATTAGGAGTAAACTCTAAAGCAGCCATAGCTTCTTCAGCGTTCATACCTTGAACCTCTCTTGCGATTAGACGAGATTTAGTAGGTGATACACGGATGAATTTTAATAATGCTCTAGCCACGATTACCCCTTCTTCTGAACAGAGCCTTTGTGGCCCTTAAATGTACGAGTTGGTGCGAATTCACCAAGTTTATAACCAATGTGGTTCTCTGTTACGAATACAGGAACAAATTGGCGACCATTATGAACATTTAATGTTAAACCTATCATCTCAGGAAGAACAACTGATCTTCTAGACCAAGTTTTTATAGGTTTTTTGTCTCCACTAGCTT
>JBFEUD010000068.1:0-8230 GCA_041547625.1 Sulfurimonas sp. | reverse complement strand
GAATGACGATATCTGGGATGAGTCAATTGTTGTCTTTGTCAATCCTGCTACGCCTGACGGGACTTACTATGAAAAAGAAGAACTTGACGAACTCTTTGCGATGTGGATCGAAAAAGAATGTACCATCATCATAGACGAGAGCTTTTTAGAGTTTGAACAATTAGAATCTGTGCGTTCTAAGATTAACGACTACAACAAGCTCTACATCATCCAGTCATTTTCCAAGTTTTACTCTTGTGCGGGCGTGCGTATCGGTGCAGTATTTTCAAGCAAAAAAAATATTAAAAAGCTTGAGCCGACCATCTGGAATATCTCCTCGCTCGATGCTGAGTTTTTACAACAAAGACTTTCTGATGAAGAGTTCAAAACGCGTTCAAAAGAGTTTCACAAACAACAAAAACAGGAGCTTTTCGAGATCCTTGAAAACTCTAATCTTTTCGATCAAGTGTTTGAAAGCGATGCCAACTTTTTTCTTACACGTTCAGAGCGTGCAGTCGAGATCTTCAATCATCTTCTGGAGCATCAAATTTTAGTGCGTCGCTGTTTTAATTTTGACTATCTCGATAACGGTTTTTTACGCTTTGCCGTTAAGGATTCACTTTCACATCAAAAATTAAAAGAGGCATTAGCTTCTCTTCTTCTAAATGAAGAAGTTGAACAAAATCAAGAAGTTCAGAATGAAGATCCACTCCCTTAGCATCTTCGGAACGAGCAGTGATGCCGGTAAATCAACGCTGAGTTTTGCGATTACTTATTTGCTGAAGCAATATGGGATCAATGTAGCTCCTTTTAAAGCACAAAATGTATCAAACAACTCTATGGTAACTGATGTAGATACTGGTGAAATCGCTATTCCCCAAGCCTTTGCCGCTGAAGCAATCGGTTTAAAAACAACTCCAGCTATGAATCCTATCCTTTTAAAATCAGGTGGAAAGAATAAAGCCCATATGATCATAAACGGACAAAGTGTTTCCAACACAAACGTAAAAGAGTATTACCGCAATCTCGATACCCTCAAACCAATTGTAAAAAAAGCGTTTAATAAACTGAAAAAAGATTATAAGTGTATTGTTGCCGAAGGTGCCGGTAGTCCTGTTGAGCTTAACCTGATGGAAAAAGACCTAAGCAATATCTTTATTGCAAAAGAGTTCAATACAAAAATTATTTTAGTTGCCGACATTGAACGCGGAGGTGTATTTGCTTCTATATACGGAGTTTATAATCTCCTACCAAAAAAACTACAAAAAAATGTAATCGGCGTCATTGTCAATAAATTCCGCGGAGATATTTCACTGTTTGATGACGGGATTCGCATAATTGAAGAGCAATTCAAAATCCCTGTTTTGGGTGTAGTGCCATACAAACCTTTTAATCTAGGCTTTGAAGACTCTGCTTCGCTTATAAACTACAAACAAAACAAGCCACATGCATCTATTAAAGTTGCAGTCATTAATCTGCCTCATATGAGCAATTTTACAGATTTTGAACCACTGATAGTTGATCAAGAGGTAGAGCTGCACTTCATCACAAATCCAGTTCAGGCCGAACTTTTCGATCTTGTAATACTGCCTGGTTCAAAACGAGTAGTCGATGATCTTTTATGGCTTAGAAAAAACGGTTTTGAGCCTCTTATGCAAGACAAATCGAAAAGAATTTTTGCTATTTGCGGCGGTTATGAGATGATGTTTGAAACCATAAAAGATCCATACAAAACAGAATCTAAAATAGAACATATTCAGGGATTTGGACGTTTTAAAGGGGAAGTGATCTTTCAAAAGAAAAAGATTGTGAAAAAAGGCTCTTATAACATCATGGGATTTATGAGTAATGGGTATGAAATCCATAATGGTACGACCAAACACAATGCTAAAAAGAAAAAGAACCTTTACGGCACATTTGTTCATGGTATTTTTGAAAACGATGACTTAAGAGATGCTATCTTTCAAGATCTCAATCCGAGCTATCAAGGGTATAAGTTTAAAGAGTTCAAAGAAAAAGCGATAGCAAGCTTTGCACAGCATATAAAAGAGCATGTAGATATTGCGAGAGTTGTAAATGAGCTTCATAGTTAATCTTTTCATCGCTCTTTTTGCTTACCTAATCGACAAAAAATTTGGGGAATTCAACTTTATCAAACATCCGGTTATCTTTATCGGAGACCTCATCAGTTTTACTGAAAAAAAACTCTATAAAGATTCGATTTTCACAGGTTTGTTACTTGTGTTAGCTGTTTTAAGTGTTAGCTCTTTTATAAGTATTCTTCTTGAACTTTGTCTTAGCTATTTTAATATTTATGTCTATATCCTCATCAGTTCATTTTTAGCCTCTATGTTTATCGCACACAGAATGTTAAAAGACTCTGTAAAAGAGATTATCACTCTGCAGACTTTGAAAGAAAAACGTCAAGCAATTGCTATGTTGGTTTCGCGAGATACAAACGAGCTGAGTGAAAACGATATTAACAAAGCAGCAATAGAAACTTATGCAGAAAACCTGAGTGACGGTGTTATTGCACCTATGTTTTATCTGCTTCTTTTTGGACTGCCTGGTATTATCATCTATAAAACAATCAATACGATGGATTCGATGATAGGATACAAGAATGAGCGTTATGAAAAATTTGGTAAAGTTGCCGCTCGTCTTGATGATATAGCTAACTTCCTTCCAGCTAGAATAACTGCTTTTGGAATCATTCTGTTATGTAAAAAACGACTGGACTTTAGCTATATGAAATATGCAAAACTACATGACAGCCCAAATGCAGGTTTTCCAATAGCAGCTATGGCACTTTGTTTAAACGTGAAACTCGGCGGAGATACATCTTATTTTGGCAAAGTAAAAAAGAAAGCTGTGTTTGGAGAAGGCAAGAGTGAGATCACGTCAAGAGATATCAAGAAAATGCTCAATATCTCCGGCTAAACTATTTTAAAAGTTCTATCTTTTTTCTTATCAACTCTTTTTCTTGAGCATCATTAGTTTTTATCTCAAGTTTTTTTAACAGAAACATACTCCCTTTTTTATAACCGTGAAAAGAAGTAGTCTCTATAACTTGTTCTAGGATTTCTTTAGTAGCAGTATCACCGAGCAATGAAATTGCCAAGAGTTGTGATACAGGATCCTCCATCTTTTGTATATTACTATTGGCTTGGACCATATCTTCTTGTTGCATAGCGACTATAAAATCTCTATACCTGGATGGAAGCATCGCCACATCTATATTGTCAAAATCTTTTTGTATCATTTTGTAGTAGTTCTTTATCTTTGAACAAGTGACTAACCCTTCTATCTCTTGATACTCTTTACATGTATCATCAACTCCAACAGCAATATTGAGCGCACATTCTCCAAGATATATTGAAGCTAGCTGAGTTACATCTGTACCTTGTTTTGCATACGAGACGGCCGATTCTAAATCAGCTTCTGCCAAAATATCATGATCATACAAAAAGTTTTTTTTATAACTTTCAAAGTAACTGCTGCTTTTATACTCCCAGCTGTTAGGTACAGGTTCTGTACTACATGCGCTAAACAACAATACAAATAGAATCAATAAACTTTTTATCATGGTAACTCCACTTTAGTTTTGGATTGGTCTTGCAACAAAGCATCTACTTTTTCCATCAAAGCATCTGTTTTTTCTATTGTATGTTTGATCCCCTGACGTATAACTTTGATATCAGCCCCAGATTCTCCCAGATTTTCTACAAGTGGATCGAGAGTTTTTAATTTTTGGTTGAGATCATGCAAAATCAGATAAAACTCTTTAATACTTACAGAGGTTGGTTCTATAATATCTTTTTTAAGGTCTTTCGTTGCCCCGTTGATGTTTTGCAATATTTCATTCAGCTCATTAACGGAATTGATCATATTTTTAGTTGCTTTGTCATCACCTGTAACTGTTGTTAAAAGTGCATCGTTTTTTGCAAGTTTTTCACTGAAAGTTTCAAGGTTTTCAATGGTTTTGTTAAACGATGAATCTTGTCTGCTCAAGGTGTTTGTCATAGTCTCAATATTTTCAATGATATTTAACAGCCTATCGATAACCGGTTCAAATTTTGTTACAAGGTCATTGATATCATCCGTGATCACTATAGGGAGTCGTGATTCAACGTCCAAATAATTTTTTTCACTTGTAGCATACACTTCAATATGGGCAGATCCGATTAAAGGCTTTTTTAACATGAGGTAAGTGTAAGGATTGATCCATTTTCTATTTTCACTCGTTACGGCAAAATGGATAAGTACAGCACCGTTATCTTTGAGTTCTATATCATCTATATGCCCTATCGCAAATCCCGAGAACTTTAAAGGCATTCCTATAGAGAACGATGCTGCAGATTCGGTAACAAAATAGTATCTATATTGTTTCTCAAAAACCCCTTTTGCATCAAGTAAAAAAACGGTAAATGCAGAGAGACTAAATACAAGTACAATAACAAAAATACCGACAGCAAGTTTCATGTTTTCATAATGCATCGATTACAACCTTTTGATCCATTATCTTATCATAATGTGACTTGTTTACAATGGTATCTAAAACTATAATATCTTTTTTAGAATCCAGTTTTTTTATTTGTGAAATAAAATCGTTCATATGTAAAGCTGAATGAACTATTGAAAAAGGGAGACGAATAATAATCTTGTTCTCATCACTCATCATTGCACGTATCAACATTACATAAAACCTCTCCAGGTTTGAACATTCTTTTTGACGTTTATCGGCAATATCTTCAAGACCTATTTTTTCCAACATATCTACGGCTTCTTTTTCTGCTGTAACAATATCAAGGCGATGATGCACTTCCCGTATTAAAGCAATATTTTCTTTCATATTGAGATTTGAGAGCAAAGGGGTCTCTTCAGAGAGCAACGCATAAAAACGTTGCTCTTTGATATACGTGTTTATCTCCTGGTAATGATGAAACAGTTTTATATAAATTGTACTAGTAATGATAACACCTCGATAACAAAAATAGAGATAAACAATCTTACCATCCCTTTTAAAACAGCTATCGGTATGGCGGTATAACTGTTAAATGCATGCAAGCCGCTATAGATTGGGATTAGCATCGTCATAAAGCCAAAAGCAATCCCTTTAAAAAGCAAGATAAGCAAATCTTTTGGTTCTATAGCATTGAGTAGAAGCATCTTATAAGAATAGATGTCAAAATGCATATAAAAGAAAACAAAAACATAACCCGCTAACAACATAATAATAGCAAACAGTGAAGTCAAAGCTGTAAGGCTCAAAATACCGCTAATAATTCTGGGGATAAAAAGATAGCTAACCAGATCTATTTTATACTCATTGAGCGTATTTAGTTCTTTGTTGACTTTCATCACTGCAATTTCTGCATTTACAGCGGCCGAGGATCGTAAAGAGATTAAAAGTGTAGTAAATAGCGGGGCAAACTCTTCTACTACAAACTGGATAATAATTGAACCCATCTGCTCTTGTAGCCCGTACTCTACAGCGACGGAGATTACAACTCCAACAACAATCGTACCGAATATAATCGAAAGTATCGTAAAAAGGGGCAGAATTTCAATAGCGGTGAAATAGATCTGTTTAATTAAAACTGAGCGCATTGCCGGATTGTAGCTTGAAGGTAAAAATATTCTTACAGCACACACTAACGTAAAATAAACTATCTCATCTAATGCATAAAGTGCATGGAGGGTTTTTTCACCGACATACTTTGCAATCCACTTCATTTTATCTCTTTATTTTTTCACTATAGCCTTCTTTTGTATTGTATCACAAAACAACAGGTTATATTTTTTTTAAGTTTATTTGCTCTACAATTGATGTATCTGACATAAAGGAATTATTATGAAAAGTTCTCTTTTGTTGAGCATCTCTCTTGCTCTTCTTTTTAGTGGCTGTGCTACAATGGACCATCAAAAAACGCGCGATGTGCCTACAGCATCACAACCGCAAGTAAGTAAAACACTCCAGGCAAAACAGGATGAGCCAAAAGGTTTAAAACGCAAAGTTGCAATCGGAAGGTTTACAAATGAAACGCGTTACGGCAACAGTTTTTTTGTTGACCAAGAAAATGACAGAATAGGCAAACAAGCTATGGATATTCTCTCGGCAAAACTGTTTCAAACAGGAAAATTTATTATGCTTGAGCGTGCCGACTTATCAAAAATAGAACAAGAGCTTCAAATGGGCGGAATGATGGAATTAGAAAATGCCGCAGACTATGTAATACTTGGCTCTATTACGGAGTTCGGTAGAAAAGAGGTCAGCGACGTCGGTTTTTTCAGCCGTGTAAAAAAACAAGAAGTTTTTGCCAAAGTGCATATTCGCATCGTTGATGTAAGTACAGGGCAAATTATCTATTCTGAAGAGGGTCAAGGAGAAGCATTCAGCGAAGCCGGAACTGTCATGGGTATAGGTGGTAAAGCAGGATATGATGCACAACTTAACGATAAAGCGATCGATGCCGCAATCTCCGATTTGGCATCGAATATTATTGAAAATATGTTAGATAAACCATGGAGAGGTTATATACTTGGTTATGAAGACGGCTCTTTCATCACATCAGGGGGAGCAAGTCAAAATATCAAAACAGGAGATCTATTTGATCTTTATGAAGAGGGGAAAAAAGTGAAAAACCCTCAAACAAATATGTATATTACCTTGCCTGGTAAAAAACTGGGTACACTTGAAATCACTTCTACCCTTGGCAGCACTCCGGAAACAGAAGTTTCTACAGCAAGACTCATTGAAGGAAATATCGATTATTACATAAATTCACAAGACTTTTCTCAACTCTACATACAAGCAGGAGCACAACAATGAAAACTATGACAATAACACTTATAACTTTGTTACTAACATTTTTTACAGGATGTGGCTATAAAGAGGGGGTGACAACCGAAGATGCAAAAGCATATATCTACTTTACGGGTGATCTTGATGACGTGACTGTTTCTGTTGACCATGCTCCAGAATTTGAAGTAAAAGCCGGTAGAGACAACCAATACAAACTCAAACCGGGAAAACACCTTATTGAGGTATATAGAGATGGAAAAATAATTATACAAAGAGAAGTTTTCCTGGGTAATGGTCTTGCAAAAGAGATAGGTGTAAGTGAATGAAAAGACAACTCTCTTTAAAAACACTTTTAGCACTCTTCGTCCTTGCTTTCATCACAGGATGTGCATCAAAACCCACAGCACTGTATAACTACGAAGAGTATTCGCAGTCTTATTATGCATATAAGAAAGCTCCTTCAAAAGAGTCCCTTGATGAATTCATTAGGGTAATTGAAGAAGATATTGAAAATGTGGATGAAAGTCGTTCACATAGAGTTCCACCTGGACTCTATGCTAAACTGGGATACCTCTATCTTAAGTCAAATCAAAAGGAAAAGGCTATTGCATTCTTTGAAAAAGAAAAAGCCCTTTATCCTGAATCTACAAAATTTATGAATACGCTCATTAACAAAGTAGAAGCTTCCCAAGGAGATTCAAAATGAAAACGATTATTTTATTTATTTCTCTTCTAGCAACTCTACTGTTTAGCGGTTGTGCAACCAAAGAGATACCAACAAAGGGTGGTGCATTTCCAAAAATGTATGAAGAACAACCAAGATCACTTCTGATCCTTCCTCCTATGAATGAGTCAACCGATGCAGAAGCAAAAGACTACTATATGACAACGGTTGAAGTTCCACTAGCACAGATGGGTTATTATATTTTTCCGGTTGAGATTGTCAGTGACATTATGAAACAAGAGGGTGTATACAACACCGAACTTCTCTATAACATGCCGCTTGACAGATTTGCCGAATACTTTGGAGCGGATGCGGTCTTATTTACTAAAATTAAAAAATGGGATTTAGTATACGCGGTTCTTGCTGCAAACCTAACGGTGTCTATCGAAGCAGAGATCAGATCTACAACTACATCCGAGACACTGTGGCACTACACAGGGACTGTAGTAGTAGATCTCTCAGGGGGTGGTGATAGTGGTGGAGGACTTGCAGGACTCATAGCAAAAGCCGTAGTAACTGCTATAAACTCCGCATCGGCAGATTATGTTACCTATGCACATGTTGCAAATACGAGACTGATGTACGCTCTGCCTGTTGGACCATATCATGAGCGCTATTTACAGGACCAAAATGATCAAATAATGAGTCAAAAATAACTTAAGAATAAACAAATAGGAAATTGTTATGAAATACTTAAAGGTTATTCCTCTCCTTTTTACAAT
>JBFEUD010000067.1:0-8250 GCA_041547625.1 Sulfurimonas sp. | reverse complement strand
TTGCTTGACGATCCTCTCTGTTTAAAATATCACGGAGGTCATTATCACCGCAAATACCTATAAAACCGGATTTCTTATTTAAAATCGTATCCACTTCTTCAACACTGAATCCTAATGTGTTTTGCAGATAAAGAACAATCTCTGCATCTATATCTCCACTACGAGAGCCCATTATAAGCCCTTCTAAGGGAGTAAATCCCATAGAGATATCTATACTTTTACCGCCTTTAATCACACAAATACTCTCTCCATTCCCTAAATGCAGTGTTATCAGATTAATATTTTCCGGATTCTTTCCTAAAAGTTTTGCAGCCTCTTTTAAGAGGTAGTTATGGGAAGTTCCATGAAAGCCATAACGTCTTATATGATGTTTTTCATAAAGCTCATAAGGAAGTGCATAAAGGTATGCATTTTGCTCTAAAGTTGTATGAAATGCAGTATCAAATACTGCTACCTGAGGAATGTTTGGCATTAGTTTTTGTATAAGCTTTATCCCATCTACATTTGCAGGATTGTGCAGTGGTGCCAAAGGGATAAGTGATTCTATCTCTTGCAATACTTCTTCATCTATAAGAACTGCACTTGAGAACTTTTCACCGCCATGCACAACTCTATGACCAACCACATCGATCGCATTATAATTTATATCGATAAAGTGAAACGCTTGAGAATGTGTTTTTAATATTGAGTTTTTTTCACCAATATGTTCTATCAGTTTTGTGTACAGTATTTTACCGCTTGGAAGTTCAAACACTTTAATCTTGAGAGACGAGCTTCCTGAATTAACAACTAATATATTCATTTTTTCCTGCCTGTATTGCTGTTATTGCGATTGTATTTACTATATCTGCTACAAGACAACCTCGACTCAAATCATTCACTGGTTTTTTTAAACCTTGAATAATAGGTCCTATAGCTATTGCTCCACTACTCCTTTGTACTGCTTTATAGGTATTGTTTCCCGTATTGAGATCAGGAAAAATGAAGATGCTGGCTTCACCCGCGACTTTTGAGCTTGAAAGTTTTTTTTGTGCCACCTCTTTATTTATTGCTGCATCATATTGAATAGGACCTTCAATAAGCAGGTCAGGTGCTTTTTCTTGTACTATTTTTGTTGCCGCCTTCACCTTTTCTACCTCATCTCCACGGCCGCTTTCACCTGTAGAGTATGAAAGCATTGCAATTTTTGGCTCGATGTCAAACAGTTTTGCCGTTTGGGCAGAAGCTATTGCGATATCTGCAAGTGTTGCAGCATCAGGATCTTGATTAATTGCACAATCTCCGTAGACTAAAACTTTAGTTTCAAAACACATTAAAAATACTGAGGAGACTACAGAAATATTCTCAGGCGTTTTAATAATTTGTAGAGCAGGACGCATCGTATCTGCAGTAGAGTGTAAGGCACCGCTTACCATACCATCAGCATATCCGCATTCTACCATCATCGTTGCAAAATAATTTTTATGTGTCATCGCATCTCTTGCAGCGGCAAGAGTTAGTCCCTTTGCTTTTCTCATCTCATAAAACTTTTGTACAAATCCTTCCATGAGATCAGAATTTATATGATCAATTATAGTTGCTGTTGAGAGATCGAGTCCTAGCCTTTGGTAATACTCTCGTAGCTCTTTTTCATTACCCAACAAAATGATCTCTGCAACTTCACGACGTAAAATGATCTCTGCAGCTCTTAAAATTCTTTCATCTTCACTTTCAGGTAAAACAATTCTTTTTTTATCTCCACTTGCCATTGCAAAGAGTTTATATTCAAACATTTGCGGAGTCATAAGCTCACTGACACTGGATGCTATTCTTTCCTCAATTAAATCAAGATCGACACTTTTATAAAATTCACCAAGTGCCAATGCTATTTTTCTCTCCGAAGAGACGCGAAATCTGGGATGGATACGTAAAATGTTTTTTGCCGTATTGTAAGTATCTGTTGCAACCGAGAGAATCGGTATTTTAAAACTCTGGAGCCCGTCAATAAGTTTTTCAATATTAGGATGAATAGACATATCAAAAGGGAAAACAATGCCGCTGATATTTGGATATGCAGATGAATGCAATGCACCCAAGAGTCCTAAAATAATTTCCGATCTGTCTGCCGGTACGATTACTAAATCATCCTCTTGAATATGTTCCAAAAAGTTATCAAGAGACAAAGCCGCTACACGGACCTCTTTAAAGGTTCTTGAATAATCGTGTTCATTTACAAATACCTCTTTGGCATTTAACCCTTCTATTAAATCTTGTATAGTTGACAGACCTAACTCTTTGTTCTCTTGAACTAAAAAAGTTGTAAACTTACTCTTCTTTGTCAACTCTAAGAGTTCTTCAAAATCCTCTTTTTTGACTCTGTTAATAAAGGTTGCAAAATGATTGGAAGCTTTTGATGTGATATTTTCATTTTCTATAAGTAAATCTTCATAAATATCTTTTGGTTCTTTATCCTTGGCTCCAATAATATTGATATAGCCTGAACCGAAATTTTTTGCAATCTCCAAATTTAAATCATACGATATTGTCGAGCTTAAGGCATCTTTGTTGATTCCTTCGCACAAAATAAAGTCATAATGTTTTTCTAAGTGTTTAAACTTCTCTATTAGCTGATTTAAAAGTTCTTTCTCTTTTTTTTGAGATAACATTTGCTCAACATAAGAGACTTCAAAACCCACACATTCATGATAGTCTATATCAAGTTTATATCTGTCTAAAATAAACTCTACGTTGTAGTCCATTTTTTTACCGTCATAAATTACAGGTCTAAAAAATGCGACTTTATGCAAACGCCTTTTTAAAACTTCCATCATCCCCATAGAGATAAAAAGTGAACCTACATTTTTTTCATTTGAAGCTATATAGAGTGATTTTATCTGCATACCTTTTTATCCCTTGTCGAATTTTAAAACAGAGTTGTAACGCTTATAGTATAATTCTATCTAAAAACGGAAACATTATGTGTATATGTGGCAATGAAAAAGATTTTAACGAGTGTTGCGGACCTATTATAAGTAAAGAAAAACTTCCTCAAAGTGCAGAAGAACTGATGCGTAGTCGCTACTCTGCCTATGTTCAGGCAAATGGAGAGTATTTAGTATACTCAGCTGTAAAAGATAACCAGTACCAAGAAGATATAGCTTTGATCGAAGAGTTTTCAAACTCTGTAGAGTGGTTAAAGCTTGATGTTTTAGAAGTCACACCTAATACGGTAGAATTTAAAGCATATTACCGGGATAAAGAAGGTATTCAAGTACTGCATGAAAAAAGTAATTTTGTTCAAGAGGATGAAGTTTGGAAATATAAAGACGGTGAACTCTATAATACAAAAATAGAAAGAAATGAAAGCTGTCCTTGCGGAAGCGGAAAAAAATATAAAAAGTGCTGCGCTAAATAGCTTTTACAAACACGAAACTTTTTTTCTCAAAGCCATTGGTCTCATAAAACCTATGTGCATCTTCTTTATCAAGTCCCGAAGAGAGTACAAGGTTTTCACATGCCGCCATCTTTGCATAATCGCGTAGATATTCAAGCATCAATTTCCCATACCCCTGACTTTGAAAACTGTTTTGTGTCACAAGTTCATAGACAAAAAGATGGCGTTTATGATAAAGATTTGTACTCACAGCCACTCCGGCATAAGTGATGAGTCTATCCTTTTCAAATATTCCTATCATCGTATAGTTGATATCACGCATTGCATAGATCAGATCTTCAAATTCATCATAAGTCAGTGCCGTTCTGAGTTCTTTGACGACATCCCACGCAATATCCAGTTCTTTTAAAGTGAGTTCTCTTATTTGCATTGGGGTATTTTAACACTATTTTGGTATAATTGCGAAAAATTTGAAGGCATACTTAATGAAACATATCGTTCTTGCAATTTTGACACTATTTATTTTAGCTGGATGTTCTGCAAAAGAGTTCAGTGATGGCGCAGAAGGTATTGTAAATGATATATCAAATGCTTTCAATAGCTCAAAAGACGATTCAAATTAAACTTCAACGAATAGGCAATTAAATCATGGTAACTGTACAAAACTTAACAATGAGATATGGAAACAGAGTTCTGTTTCAAGATATTAACTTAAAACTTGACCGTAATAAACGTTACGGTCTTATCGGTGCAAACGGTGCCGGTAAAACTACTTTTTTAAAAATCTTATCTGGACAGATTAAAGAGTATGAGGGTGAAGTGATCATCCCAAGTGCGAACAAAGTTGGTGTCCTTGGACAAAACCAGTATGCATTTGAAGATTATACGATTATGGATGCTGTTTTATACGGGAACAAAAGACTATACGATGCGATCAAAGAAAAAGAAGAGCTCTATATGACGGGTGACTTTGAAGATGATGCAGTAAACAACCGTCTTGCAGAGTTGGAGACTATCTGTGTTGAAGAAGATCCGACTTATGAATATGACGTAAACATTGCAAAGATCTTAGAAAATGTAGGTATCCCGGCTGAAGAACATAACGAGCTTATGTCTACGCTTGACAGTGCTGACAAATTCAAGGTTTTACTTGCTCAAGTACTTTATCCAAAACCTGACGTATTATTCCTGGATGAGCCTACGAATAACCTTGATATTGAAACAATTAGCTGGTTAGAGCATGAACTGCAACGTCATGAAGGAACAATGGTTGTAATCTCTCACGATAGACACTTCCTAAATGCTGTTGTAACGAACATCCTAGATGTTGATTACCAAAAAATCCGTGAATTCACTGGTACCTATGATGACTGGTATATCGCTGCAAATGTTTTAGCAAAACAACAAGAACTTGACAATGCTAAAAAATTGAAAGAAAAAGAGCAGCTAGAAGCATTCGTTCGCCGTTTCTCTGCAAATGCATCAAAAGCAAAACAAGCGACTTCAAGACAAAAACAACTTGAAAAACTTCAAATTGACGACATTAAACCATCTTCACGCCGTGATCCTTCTATCGTTTTCAAAGCAAAACGTGTAATGGGAGATGAGGCACTGAATGTTATCGATGTTTCTCATTCTTACGGTGACAACGAAGTTCTAAGAAACGTATCTTTCAAAGTAAATCCTGGTGAAAAAATAGCACTTATCGGTGGAAACGGTGTTGGTAAGACTACACTTATGAAAATTCTTATGGAAGAGATGAAACCAAGCAGCGGCGGTGAAATTCACTGGGGTGCTACAATTGAGAACTCGTACTTCCCACAAGACACTGCTGATATCATCAAAAGTGACGGAACACTTTACGACTGGTTAAGAGCATTTGATCCAAAACGTGAAATCGCTGAAATCAGAAACTGTTTAGGACGTATGTTATTCTCAGGTGAACAACAAGAGAAGTCTGTTTCATCTATTTCTGGTGGGGAAAAACACCGTATGATGCTTTCAAAAATGATGCTTGAGGGTGGAAACTTCTTACTTTTAGATGAACCTACCAACCACCTTGACCTTGAGGCAATTGTAGCACTTGGTGAAGCATTACATGAATTTAACGGCAACGTAATCTGTGTATCTCATGACCGTGAATTACTTGATGCATTTGCTACTCGTATTATTGAACTTCATGACGATGGAACATACATTGATTTTGAAGGGACTTACGAAGAATTTGCAGAGATGAAAGAGGCTCAAAAATAATGGAATACCAAGAGTTTTTAGGGCTTGGTATAGCTGGAAACTTTGCTCTTCACTTAGCACAAGCAGGTGAGCTTGAGGACTTTAAAGATGTAATTACGGAAGATGAAGCAGCTCCAAAAGGGATGTTTCCTTTTTATCTTCCTTGTGAGAAGTCTGCATCAGATTCATTAGAGTATAAACCTAAAGAGATGCTTTATACATATCCTCTTTCTAGTACTACTATTACTCTGCCTAAAGATGATGTAAATGTTCAAGCTGAACCTGAAGTCGGACTTGTTTGCGAGCTTGAGTATGAAGATGATACAATCAAATCAATAATTCCGACACACTTTGGAGCATATAATGACTGTTCTATTCGTGTTGCCGGTGCTTCTAAAATCAGTGATAAAAAGAACTGGGGTGTAAACTCTAAAGGTGTAAGCAAAAAACTTTTTAAAATTGACAAATTTAGTGATGGTGGAGTTATGGACAACTTCAGTATCGCCAGTTTTTTACGACGCAATAATGAAATACACGCTTATGGTGAAGATGTTACACTAAACGGTTATAGCTATTTTTATGAAAAACTTACTGAATGGATTAAGAACCAAATCAATACACAAAAAGAGTTTGGACCATTAGAACCGATTTCTGAGTATATCAATGCATGTGGCAAACCGACGAAAGCATTAATCAGTATCGGTGCTACACGTTATACACATTATGGTGAAACAACATTTTTACAAGAAAATGATGAAGTGATTGTTGTAGTCTATGACAATACAAAAATATCATCTTCTAAGATTGTAGATGCAGTAAAAAACAGCACTTACGATTCAACTATGATGAGTGTTCTTTCTCAAAAAGTAGAAAAATAATGTCTAGAGGGAAAAAGTTAGATCTATTTATAGGTGCACAGATCGATGATGATTGGAATGAAGTCCAAGAGAAGAAACAGACTTCAAAAAGCACTATCATTGCACCGAATAAACATCAGCTTTTTTTCTCCAAAGAGAAACGCCGTGGTAAAGTAGTAACACTTGTAGGAGAGTTTCAACTGGATAAAAAAGAGATTGATCTACTCCTGAAAAAACTTAAAAAAAAGCTAGGTTGCGGCGGTAGCTTTAAAGATGATTTTATGGAGTTTCAAGGGGAACTTAAAGAGAAGCTCCGACCTTTATTAGTTGATGAGGGGTTTAACTTTAAGCCTAAGCACTAGAGCTTTTTTCCTCTTCAGTTTGTTCATCCATCTCAAATACAATTTCTAAGACTTTAGCAGCATCAACAAAGGAACTGATTGCCAAGAGTACAGAACGGTTAGAGTTTAAAAAAGCCACAACAGCCTTTTCATCAAGTGATTCTTTTTCAAAATTTCTTGTTAATTTATTTACAAAACTTTTATTTTCTTTGAGAATCTCCTCATGATTTTTCTGAATTACCTCTGCTGAAGTCTTTTTATCTCCAAATAAAAGAGCATTTTGTATAGCCTTTACAAGATTTTCACGGATTAAGTTAAAATAGTAATGCATCTTCTCGTCATCACTTTGAAAAAATTCATCCACGTTATTTTTAATATCTTTTAATATCCTAGCAGTATATACAGATTCTCTGGAAGCTGTATATAAAGTATCTAATGCTTGAGACTGTTCTTCTGTTAGCGGTAATTCACTAATTTTATTGAGGTATTTGATCGTTTCAAACTCTACCCTCTTTAATGTTTCATATCTTTTATTGTAATCAAAATCATACTCTTTTGTAGCATCCCTGACTATTTGATACGGCAGTTTATCAGACTTTAACACTTCGCTTGGTTTTATATTGACAATCATACAACTAAATTTAATCGTATTTATAAATAGATGAGAGATCTCATTTCTAATAGCGATTAATGCACTCTCTGCAACCGTCGGTTCAACCATATGAATATATTTTGTTGCTACCTCTTTTTTTACAATAAAGAGCTTATTTAAAAATACCGCTATTTTATTTATAAACGGACTTAAAAGAACAACACCTAAAAGATTGAAAATTGTATGAAAAAGTGCCAAAGCGGTAACGGGATCATTTTTGAAATGAAGAACTTCTAAAATAAAATATGTTAGCTTTGAGAGAAAAATAAATGCTATCGCTGCCGTAAATATATTAAAAAGCAGATGAGCTGCTGCCACTCTTTTTTTGTATGAAACTCCACCCATCGCTCCTAAAATTGCTGTCGCTGTTGTTCCGATATTTGTCCCAATAGCCATAGCTGCCGCCATATCAAATGTAAGAATATGACTGCTTAAAGCACTGAGTATAATTGCCGTTGCAGCTGAACTCGACTGAATCAATGCTGTTATTATAAGACCTAAGAACAAGAATATAAAAAGAGGAAAGTCTTTATAAGAGGCAAGGTCTATCCCTAATGCAAACCCTTCAATGGCGGTTTTTAAGATCTCCAACCCCATAAACAACAAACCAAAGCCGACAAATATTTTTGCAGATGCACTAAGTTTTTTGTTTGTTGCAAACATTAAAACAATGCCACCAAGGCCAATCATCGGTAATGCAAAAACTTCGATCTTTACTTTAAATCCAAGGATTGCTACTAACCAGGCTGTTGCAGTTGTTCCTATATTTGCACCGAAAATAATTCCGATTGCACC
>JBFEUD010000066.1:0-8279 GCA_041547625.1 Sulfurimonas sp. | reverse complement strand
TTTTGATTGAACGGCAGATAACATTTTGCGGAAAGATTTCAGAAGAGATTGTCATATACTTTGTAAGATGTACAACTTTGAGCTGCGGATAAGGCATTTTTAGTACAACTTCATCATCTGTAATTTTAGAGATTACAGCTGGATTGACAATTGTGAGTCCTCTGTAAAAATTATGAATTTTCAGCTCTGAAGAGTTGTTTTGTACTATATGCATCAGGGACATAATAGTGTTTGTATCGTGTTCAACAATATCTTTCCTAGTTGTGTCACTATCAAAAATAGACATCAGATTAAGTTCTGTGACATCATCAAACGAGAGAACATAATAACCCTCTTTTTCCGGTATATCCCTTGCTTTTAAAATGAGATGGCGATACTCATTTTCATGATTTTTTATTTTTGTATGAAAGAGTTTTCCAGGATTTTGTTCAACGACTTCATACCAATTTACCTTTGGAGTAGTATATAAAAACTCTTTATGTTCATGTAAAAGGGTGTTTATATCATCATACTTTTCTTTAAATTCTTCTAGGTTGTCAACGCCAAAAAATTCATAAAACCGCTCATTACACAGTACAAATTCAGAGTCATGCATCATTACTACGATGTTATTTTGGTAGTTTAATATCGTTGAGAGTTGGCTTGTGAAAAGACATCTGTTCTCTATATCATGTAAAGCACTCAGAGCAAAGTAGATAGCATTTAAAAGTTCAGGTGTTTTTACCGGTTTTTCAAGATAGCGGAATACCCCAAGTTTGATCGCAAGATGCAGATGCTCTTTCTCATCATAGGCAGATAAGATGATCACTTTACACTCAGGGTCTATAGCAGAAATTTTTTTGATAAGTTTAAAACCGCTCATCCCTTCCATATGAAGATCAGTAATGAGGAGTTTGGGTCTGTGTTCTAAAAACTTTTCATACCCTTCTTCGCCACTTGCAGCAATGAAAATATTTTGAAAAACTCTTCCTAATAAGGTTTCCATATTATGTCGAAGACCTTCGTTGTCTTCAACATAAAGTAAACTAATATCACCGGAAAGTTTGTGTATTGCTTGAAGCTCTTTTTTCATACCTATATCATATCTATATTATCTTGACAAAATCTTAATCATTATAAAAGAATATAATAAAACAACTTTCAAATAAGCTTCCAAGATATTATGCTAAGATAAAGTATTATTTAAATTAAAGATAGATTTTATGTGTAGATATATAAAAATTTGTAAACTCATAAAGAACCATGTTGGGTACAGTGGTGTAAGTATATTTTTCATATTTGTGCTTTCGCTGGCTTTATCGATAGTCCTTTGGAATTATTCTAAAATATATTTTGACAATGTATCTCAGGAGAGATTTGAGCGTAATGTTGAAAAAACTTTAGAGCATCTGCAAGAGCGTATGGTGATCTATGAAAACATGCTGCGTACGGGAATAGGTTTTTTTCAGGGAAGTAGGAGTGTGTCAAGAAATGAATGGCATGATTTTGTAGATGCACTAGATCTGTCAGTAAATTCGCCTGGGATGCAGGGCTTTGGGTACTCGGAAATGATTCTACCTGCTGAGGTGGAGCATACTGAAAAAGAGGTGCGCAAGGAACTTCCGTTTTTTTCGGTAAAACCAAAGGGCAAAAGAGAAGTTTATAGTGCTATTTTATATTTAGAACCTCTGGATAGGCGTAATATTGAAGCTATCGGGTATGATATGTTTTCAGAACCGACACGTCGAGAAGCGATGGAGGTGGCTCGAGACACAGGTTTAGCAGCTATAACAAAAAAAGTAACTTTAGTGCAGGAGATTGATGAGGATGTACAAGCGGGAATGTTAATGTATCTACCGCTTTATAAGAAAAATTCAGATATATCTACTGAAGAAGGACGCAGAAAAGCATTAAAAGGCTTTGTATATAGCCCTTTTCGTATGAATGACTTTATCAATAAAGTAGACTATCAAAGAGATGTACTTGAAATCGAAATCTATGATAGTGAAGAACTTAACAAAGAGCATTTGCTTTATAGTGCATTGACAGCATATTCAAAAAATGCGAAATACCAGACGGTAAGACCGCTTTACATCAATAATTTGACATGGTATGTACGTTTTGCAAGTACAGAAAAATTCGATGAAACAACCCAAAGTCCATATCCACTGATGATTACACTTGTCGGCCTTATTGTAAACTTTCTTTTATTATTGATTATTTTGACACTGATAAACAGTTTAGAGAAGCTGAAAGAGCAGACGAAAAAAACAAAAGAGCAAACTTCATATATGCTGCATCAGTCAAGAATGGCTCAGATGGGTGAGATGGTCAGTTTGATTGCTCATCAATGGCGCCAGCCTTTATCTTCCATTTCAACAATCTCAGGAACGCTTTCAATTGATGTAATGATGGATAATTATAAGCAAGAGTTTTTTACGGAAAAACTTGATGAAATAGATAATCTTGCAGCACATCTTTCCAGTACAATCAATGATTTTAGAGATTTTTTTAAAGATAAAAAGCAAAAAGAGCAAACTTCAGTCAGTAAGATTATAGAAGGCACTTTACAGATTATAGGCTCTTCTTTAGAATCTAAGGGAATCGAACTTATATATGAAGTTCAAGATGAAGTTCAAGTATTTACGTATGTAAATGAAATCAAACAAGTGGTTTTAAATCTTTTGAAAAATGCAGAAGATGCATTGTTTGAAAAAAGAAATAAAAATTTAAAAATATGGATCTCATGGGAACTAAAAGATGATACGGTAGATATACATGTAGAAGATAATGCCGGAGGAGTTCCAGAAAAAATTATAGAGAATATTTTTGAACCTTACTTTAGTACAAAAGGTGAAGATGGAACAGGTCTTGGACTCTATATGTCTAAAACAATTGTAGACGAACACTGTCAAGGAAAATTGTCTGTAAAAAACACTCTTACGGGTGCAAGATTTACTATATCTTTACCATATACAATGGATGTTGAAAAAGAGTGAGATAATACCCAAAAAGGATAAGATTTGAAAACAATAGTGCTTATTCGACATGCAAAATCCAGCTGGAAAGATTTGGGTCTTAATGATTTTGACAGGCCTTTAAACAAAAGAGGGAAGAAAGATGCTCCTATCATAGCCGAGCATCTAAAAAAACAAAATATACACCTTGAAAAAATATTCTCAAGTGCTGCTAAAAGAGCAAAAAAAACGGCCGAAGTCTTTAGTGAAACTTTGGCTGTTGAGGTGGAGTTTTTTAGGGAACTTTACGGAGTTTCGATCGAAGAACTTACAGAGTTTATAAATAAACACTTGAAACAATACGACACCATAGCCATAGTTTCTCATAATCCGGAACTAACGGAACTCTCCAATCATCTAAGTGATCAATATATTGAAAATATTCCAACAAGTGGCTATGTGCTTTTGGAATGTTGTGGTAATCAACTAGTGCAAAAAAACTGTAAAGTTTTGGACTTTGTTTATCCAAAAAGGGAAGATATTGCAACGTAAGAAAATTAATGCTTTAGAGTATGTTGAGATTAGTAACCTAAAGGCAAATGCAAAAATTGCCTTGCAGGGTGCACATATATTTCATTATCAAAGAGTTGGTGAGGCCCCTCTTTTATGGCTTAGTGATGTGAGTGATTTTGAAATAGCCAAAGCTATCCGCGGGGGCGTGCCTATTTGCTGGCCATCATTTGGAAATAACAACCCGGATTTACCGCAGCACGGTTTTGCCAGAGTGATGATGTGGGAACTTGTCCATGTGGATGAAAATGATCCAAATGTGTCAGAACTCACGTTTGTTTTAGAGGACTCTAAAGAGAGCAGAGCTTTATGGAATTACAAATTTAGAGTTGAATTGATAGTCAAAATCGGTGCAGTTTTAGAGATGGAATTAAAAACAATCAATAGAGATACGAACTCTTTCACTTTAACACAGGCTTTGCATACATATTTTGCTGTCTCTTCAATTGAGAATATTGCAATTAGGGGTTTGCAAGAGAAACGTTATCTTGATGCTCTTACATTGCAGGAACATACTCAAAACGGAAGCATAACTTTTAATCAAGAAGTCGATCGAGTTTATCAAGGAGTTGATGCAGCTATAGTTTTAGAAGATTTAGAGCGTAAAATTAGCATACAAAACAGCGGTTCTAAAAGTGTTGTTATTTGGAATCCCTGGATAGATAAATGTGCAAGGATGAATGCGATGCGGCCACAATCTTATAAAGCGTTTGTATGTATTGAGAGTGCAAATGCGTATGAAGATAAACGGGTCATTCAGCCAAATCAGGAACATAGTTTAAAAGCATTAATTAGGTGAAATGCTATACTATTGCTTCATTAGTGTTTTACAATATTCTTACGTTACTTAAGGAGTTTTGTAATGCTTATTGAAATTTTTACAGATTATATCCGCAACAAAAAAGATCTTCGCGAATATGTTGCACTCAGAAAAACGATCAACGAACGTGGAGAGTTTAATGATGCATCGCTTATTAAAGTGCAGGAAAACCTTGAGCGCTTAGAAAAAGAAAATCCTGAAATTTATGCAAACATGTATGAAGTTTTAGAAAATGTTTTTAGAAAGGATCAGGGGGAACATATTGAGTATTCGCTTGATTTTGCCAGAGAAATTCTCAAAATGTTTAAGAAACAATCGCTTGAAAGCATCTATGAAGAGTATAAAGCTGTACTAGAACACAAATATCAAACGGTGAACTAGTCCTGTTTTTATATTGTAAGCTCTAAAAATCGCTTTCATACTCTTTTTTTATCTCTAGGAACTGATCGAGATGCTCAAAGAAAAGGTCAATGAGTTTTGGATCGAAATGTTTCCCTCTTTCATTTTTAAAAAGTTCTAGTATTCTGTCTAGTTCCCACGCTTTTTTATATACACGGTCATGACCAAGTGCATCAAAAACATCTGCAACGGCAGTGATACGTCCATATATATGAATGTCTTCACCTTCAAGAGCATTTGGATAACCGGAACCATCCCATTTCTCATGGTGTGTATGAGCTACAATAGCTGAAGCTTTTAAAATCTTTTTGTTTGAGTGTTTTAACATATCGTAACCAAGAGAAGCATGAGTTTTCATAATTTCAAACTCCTCCTCAGTGAGCTTACCTGGTTTATTGAGTATACTGTCAGGAATACCTACTTTCCCAATGTCGTGCATAGGGGATGCCTGTTTTAAAAGCATCGCTTCTTCTTCATCTAATCCTACAAGTTTTGCTAAAAGGTATGAGTACATCGCAACTCTTTTAACATGCAGCCCTGTCTCTTTTGAACGAGTCTCTCCTATGGCACCCATAGTAAGAACAACCTCTTTTTGAGTACTGATAATCTCTTCATTTAAGTTTATAATTTCAGTAATATCGTGCATAACGTGAAGATGCTCGATCAGGTTTCCATTCAGATCTAAAATCGGATAGATAGTAGTTTCTACCGTAAATTCAGAACCATCGGCTGCAATATTTGTGAAGGTTTCCTTGAGTACCTCTTTCTTTGCAAGACGTTTTTTAATGTTGGAACATACTTGTTGTTCTATATGCTTTTTGTGACGTATATCTGAACAGCTTTTACCGACAAGTTCCGATAAACTACACTTCATTAATGTACAAAATGTATGGTTTGCATACGTTATAAGATTGTTTACATCTGTTTTGACAATAGATATAGTTGAATTTACTGCGTCTTCATACTGTTTTATATAGTATATTTGATCATCAAGAGACTGTTTTGTTGAACTAAGTTCTGTTTTTAGTATCTCTTTATACTCTTCAAGCTCTGTAATATCGTTTCTCACACCAATATACTCTTTAAAAGTGCCATCTTTATGGTAAATAGGAGTGATCTCAGTTAAAACATAATAAGGTTTTCCATCTTTACGTTTATTTTTGACAACCCCTTTCCAAATTTTTCCAGCTTGTATCGTTTCCCACATCTCTTTGAATGTCTCTTGGGGCATATCTGGATGACGTACTATATTGTGTGATTTTCCTATGAGCTCTTTGCTTGTATAACCTGAGATATTTTCAAAGTTTTTATTTACCTCTTTGATAATCCCTTTTTCGTCAGTTACAGAGAAAATAGAAACTTCATCAACAGCATGTTTGAATTGCTCTAAGTAAAAAAGATTTTCATTAAGTTCGCTACTAGTTTTAGATATGAAGTTTGTAAGTGCTTTTAGTGTTATGTCGTATTCATTATCTATTTCAGATGGATTTTTGTAGTCTATCAGTTCATTTGAACTTTTCTCACTAAGCATAACAAATGTAGTTGTGATGTTAAGTAAGGAGTTGGTTTGTGATTGTATATCGTGAAAAAATTCTCCATATGTTATAAAGCCGCTTGTAGGTGCAATGTTCTCAATAATAGATATTTCATTGTTAAGATACTCACCCAGTTTACTTCTGCGGGCAGAACAACTGTAAATATATACAGCTTCCTGTTTATGAGGGTATTGTTTTAGGAGTTTATTCTTGTTGTATTCTTCAATATTGTTAACGTTTGCAAATCCAAATTTAACTTTCATCCCTCTTTCGAGTTTTCCTGCTAGTGTTAATGAACCATCTTCGTGCACAGCGATTGGAGCACGTGCTACATCAATACCATCATGAGTATGAATTAAAGGAAATTTTGTACCCTTTTTCAGTATGTTATCTACAAGCTCTTGTCCGAAATAATGTTGATATATATCTAAAACGGGCTTGTTGTTAAGCTCGTATAGTCTTGAGCCGTCGACTTTCGTAACGGTTAGATCTTTCCCAATACTTTGCCAATTCAGTAAAGAAGCTGTTTGTATATGTAATGTATCTGAATCTATAGCAGCAAAAGCAGCATCACACTGCTGACACATTCCGGAAAAAATTTTGCAGCCTTCAAATTTAAAATCATCTGCCCCATTCCCACCAGCTATAATTAAAGAAGGATATTTTTGCTCAATTTGCATTAAAAATTTTTCAGAATCAAGTGTAAAAGTATTTGCAAAAAAGAGCAGAAGTTTTGTTTTTGGTGTTATAAGGTCTTTTGAAAGCTGTTCTAAAAGCTCATCAGTCGTAAGGCGGCAATAACTTTTTGATTTAACCAAAGAGTTTTCAAAAATCGAAAAAGAGATATTTATTGCGTTATCCACAATTTCGCCATCTTTTATAATTCCTGCAGTAGATGAGCCAATGAGTGCACATTCGGGTAACAGTTCTTTGAGCTCGTCTCTTACTTGTAAGAATTCCTGATCGGTTGTATTGGAACTAAAAACTTGAATAAGTACAGAGTTGTTATTGAGAATTTGTTCATTTTCTATAAAATTACGTAATGAAATAGAGTCTATATATACATGATTTAAAATTCTCACCCATTGCCTCCTCTTACTTTGTTAGTTTTTCAAGAGTCTCGATAATCGCATCCATTTGGTTGCTAACAGTACTTACCTCTTGAGAGATTTCATTAACATGGTTGGCATTTTTGTTTAATGAATCTGAACTTTCAGATATAGATTGTATCAAAATATTTGTTGTAGCGGTAGTCTCGGCTAAACTTTTTTGTGTACGTTCTGCTAATTTTCTTACTTCATCGGCAACAACTGCGAACCCTCTACCGTGTTCACCTGCACGGGCTGCTTCTATTGCGGCATTAAGTGCTAGTAGATTTGTTTGATCTGCGATATCTCCGATAGTCTCTAAGATCTTTTTAGTTTCATTCGCATTGTCAACCAGTGCCTGAAGTCCACTTACCATCTCATTTTCTTTCTCGGACACATTGTGGATTCGAACTACAATATCGTGTATCATATTTTTAAAGTCCACAATTGTTGTGTTTGTAATATTTTCAATCGTATTGTTTAAATTGTTCGCTGATTCTATAATTTGTTGGTTAGAGTCTTCATTCTTTTGTTGCATTGTCCCAAGTGCTTCTCCTAGATAATTTACGTTTTCTAGAAGTTCTGCCATTTTTGCTTCTACTTTTACAGGACTTCTGGCTTCAAAGTTTCCATTTGAGAACTCCTTTAAGGTATTGATAGCATTATCAAGATTCTTTTCTGAAGCATCTATCATATTGTTCATACTGTTTCTTAAAACATGTACATACGGTGTATGTGTATCTGCATCAATACGGCACGAATAGTGCCCTTTAGCAACTTTGTCTGCAAGTAAAACCATTTCGCCGGCGACTCTTGTATCTTCTAAAACAGCTGCTTGGTAACTTGTAACAATCTTATTAAAGTTTCGTTCTGCTTCATTTGTTGGATTCTCATTTAGATCAAGCTTATTTCTCTTAAACTCCATCATCTC
>JBFEUD010000065.1:0-8509 GCA_041547625.1 Sulfurimonas sp. | reverse complement strand
TAGATCTTTGAGTTTTCGAAGTGTTCTTGAAAGTGTTTCTGGAGTGATATTGAGCATATTTGCTATCTGAATGTTTTTGTGAGTATGTAAGATGTCGTGCTGCTCTTCAAGTAAAGAACAAACTTTGGCAGTCGCATCTAAGACTAAATTTCTATTGATCGACTTTTCAAGACTTTTGACTTTATAAGTCAAAGATTTTATGATGTGCCAAGAGAGTTTAGGAGTTTTTTCCAGTAAAGCTAAAAATTTTTCTTTATCTATAACAGCAACAAACGTATTGTCTGTTAGTGCACGAGCGGTAGCCGGAAATGGAATGTTCTCTATAGTGGCCATCTCTGCTACCATTGTAGGTTCTTGAAAAAGATGTAAAACGATTTCATTTGCTTTTGCATTTGTTTTGTAAAGTTTTAATTCCCCCTCCAAGAGAAAATAAAAGGACTTAGCTGCTTCACCTTCATAAAAAAGGATCTCGTCACGTTGTAGTTTTTTGATAATACTCATAGATTCGATTTCTGAGATCTCTTCCTCACTGAGTGAATTAAAAATATAAATCTGTTTTAGCTTTTGTGTATACATGTGTGAATTATATCAAGATTACTTGATCCGTATCAATCTTTCTTCTTCTCTTTTTTCTTACAATACAAAAAAATTTCATAAGGTAAAGAGATGTTAATAGAAAAAGAAAGAATTCCTCTTGTAGCAATGGAATTTATGAACGATACTCATAAAGAGGATGTCGATATCATCAATGAGCTTTTTGCACAGGTATTGGCATATGAAGAGAAACAGACAAAGGAGAATAAAGACAAAATAGATGAACTTTATTCTAAATGGTTTCAACACACTGTTGAGCACTTCCGTGCTGAAGAAGTGATGATGCAGGAGAAAAAGTTTCCACCTTATCCGATGCACAAAGGGGAGCATGATAATGCACTGAGAATTATGGATGAGGTATTTCGCAATTGGCAAGAGAAAAACAATATAAATGTTTTAAAAATTTACTTGAATGAAGAGTTGGTACCGTGGCTCATCAATCATATAAATACTATGGATACGGTGACGGCACGCTTCTTTAAATCTGGAGTAAGTCCATGTGCACTTCATTAAAAACAATGCATTACCCATCATTTTTCGATGAGATTGAGACAATAAAACTAACAGATCCTTTAGCCGATTTCCTCGGTGCATTAGAGGATGGTTTTGTAGAGTTTAGTTACTTAGATATCGTAAAGAGTGCAGGGCATAGTTGTCCTACAGTTGCAGGAGCGTATTTGATGGCTTTGCATGGACTAAAAGCACTTTATAAAGAAGAGTTGCCTGTTCGCGGAGAGATAAACGTTGAGGTTAAAGGTACTTCTGAAGAGGGAGCTAACGGCGTAATCGCAAATGTTTTTACTCAGATCACAGGAGCTACACAAAGTTTTGGGTTTAAAGGTATAGCGGGAAATTTTTCAAGACACGATTTGCTTAGATTTACGGATGAAATGCAAGCCGATATAAAACTAACAAACAAAATAACAGGTGAAAGTGTAGAAGTTGTATATTATCCTCAAAAAATTGTTATAGAGCCTTTACAAAATGAACTTATGGCAAAGATGATAACTAAAAGTGCCTCGATCGAAGAATCAGAGCTGTTTAAAACTTTATGGCAAACAAGGGTACAAAAAATTTTTGAAAGTGCTGCTGATGTTATTACGGTGAGTGCTCGTTTACCCTCGTAAATTATTGGAAAACATCTTTGAGATTTTCACGAATCTCTAAAAATTCATCTAAATGTTCAAAAAAGATATCAATAAGCTGAGGGTCAAAGTGTTTGCCTCTTTCTTCTTTAAAGTACTGAAATATACTTTCATCGTCCCAAGCTTTTTTATAACACCGTTCGCTGCCAAGAGCATCAAAAACATCTGCTAGTGCCGTAATGCGCCCATAGATGTGAATATCTTCCCCTTTTAAACCTCTAGGATAGCCTGTTCCATCCCATTTCTCATGGTGTTCATAGGCTACGGTAGCAGCGCATTTTAAAAGCGGTCTTGTTGAGTGTGCAAGCATGTTGTAGCCCAGTTCTGCATGTGTATCCATTATTTTTCGTTCTTCGGCATCCAAACGACCAGGTTTGTTTAATATAGAATCGGGAATACCAACTTTACCGATGTCATGCATAGGAGAAGCTTGTTTGAGCATTTCTGCTTCTTGTTCAGGTATACCGATATATATTGCTAAGAGTTTCGAAAATTCTGCTACACGTTTTACATGGTTCCCTGTCTCTTTTGAACGAGATTCACCGATTGCACCCATCGTAAAGACAACCTCTTTTTGTGTGTCTTCTATCTCTTTTTGGAGTGCTTCAACTTCTGCAAGACGTCTTTGAAGTTCGTCATACTCTTGACGTTGTCGTTTATCACTTCTCTCCATAATACGTGCTTGACGATGGATATCTTTGATAATTTTGTCTGCCGTTTTAGAGAAATTGAATTTTAAATCTTCAAGTTCATGTATAAGCTTATTATCTGCACTGTCCATAATCTTCTCCTATTTAGCTACTAAATTAATTTCCAGATCCTCAAAATCGTCTTGAAAGTCTTCACCCGCTTCCTCAGCACTTTCATTTTCTTTATCGTATATCCAGTTGATTACAACATTAGTTGAGTTTTTGTTTTCATCTACAAGATCAAACAGGTCAAAAAAGAGTTTCGATGAGCTAGAGTTAAAATATATAATTTCCATGTTGATTGTTGTTTTTTTAGCTGAGTTACCGTCAAAATAGTTTTCTACCCACTCCATAACAGGTTTATAAAAGTCAAATGTATTTTCAGGATAAGATTTTCCAACCATACTAATTGTACCAGTTGGATCTAAAGTAATTTCTGGAGTATATTGTGTTGCTTCTAAATGTAAACGTTTCATATGTTATTCTCCTTGCTCTTTGTGTAGCATGGTTTTAAGTGTAAAGTAAAAATGACCATCTCCCTGGTCTTCAAAATTATGTTCAACTTTATCACATCGTCTGGCAATCTCTATAAGACCAATACCAGCACCTTTATTGTGTTTATCCTTACCTGCTTTTCTTTGTTCTCGGTAAAGTTTACGAAGTTCCTCTTTATCTAGTCCTTCTATAGTTTTCAGACCATTTTCTACTCTTTCTTTATCTTCGGCATCAATGAGATTTCTGCTAATGATGTAATAGTATTTTTGATTGTTGGCTGTCTCGGTTCCGACAACTATAAGCCCTTTAGCTTCGTAACGTTTGGCATCTGTTTTAGATTTTGCATAGTTCATCATATTTTGTGCAAGTTCAATAAAGATAGTAAAAATATTTGTGGAAATTTTCACACTGAGATCTTTTTTTTGCACCTCTTGTTCAAGTGCATCAGTAAGTGCTGCTATGAGGGATTGTGTTAAAAAACCACCATAGCTTAAAAATACTATACCATCTTCTTGTAATATGTTTTCTAGCATATCAAACTTCATAAACTCTCCTCAATTGAAATTATTTCTTATTCACTTTAAGTGCAACGAGACAAACATCATCATTCCTTTCATGCTCTCCTTGATACTCTCGAAGTGCCTGAAGGAAATAAGACTGTTGTTCTTTCATACTTTTATCATAGTGATCTTCTATAAGCTTTTTAAAACGTCTTTTTCCAAATGGAAATCCTTTTTCTCCTCCATTTTGATCTAAGAATCCATCTGTAGAGATATAAAAACTTGTAGATTCGGTAATATTAAATTCATAATCATGAAATAGGTAATCTCTATTAGAATTTCTGTAACCTATTGAATGTCTATCAGCTTTAAATACTTGTAAACCTGAAGAGTTATGCATAAAAAGAGGGATATTGGCACCTGAAAACCTTACAATATTGTCTTTTCTGTTATAGTAAAGTATCCCGCCGTCAAAGCCGGCATTTGAAACGGACTCATTTTGATCTTGTTTAAGAAGGTGTTTTATAGAACGGTTAAATATACCTAGAATCTTTGCAGGACTTACAACTTCATCCGTCTTATCCAAAACACCAATAATTTGTCGCTCAATTGCTTTTACCAGCATAGTCACAAATGCTCCTGGAACGCCATGTCCTGTACAGTCTATCACCATTAATACCGCTTCATCTTTATTACGGATCTCCGCAAAGAGATAGATATCTCCCCCTACAACATCTTTTGGACGCCATAGTGCAAAATAATCATCAAAATGGGAACTCATTAGTTGGTGATTTGGTAAAAGTGCACCTTGAATTAAAGAGGCGTAGTCGATAGAATCCATTACTTTTTTATTTGTCTCTTTAAGGTCTTTTTGTACATTTTCTAATTCCGTTATATTTGTAAAAACTGCCGAAATTAGATTTTGACCCTCAATAGGGAGTTGTGCTCCTGTAACAGTGAATGTATAAGCTTGATTATCCATGATAATTCGTGCTTTATGAACTATGAAAGGGTTTGCAAGAACATATTCGATCCACGTAAGATCCTCTACTTCCTTTTGTAGATAGTGTTCTGGATCTGATGTATCGAAAGTATCGCAGATACAATCATAATCTTTAAGAAACTCTTCAAGCGATTCAATAGCAAAAAATTCTTTAAAGGCTTTATTAATACTATAAAGGCTTTTACCGTCTGTAGTGATAATAATCTGTTCTTGAGAATCAAGAAGTGTTCTAACAAAGTTTTCTTTTTCAGCTATTTGCGCTTGAAACTTTTTTTGTTCTGTAATGTCAGTAACCATTGCAAATGCACCGATTTTGACACCGTCTTCATCCAAGATAGGAGTTGCATTAAAGAGACATGGTACTTGTATTCGATTTTTTCTCGTTAGAGATATCTCATAGGAAGAGGTTTGTCCATGTTCGCGTGCTTTCATCTGTTCAGCAAATATTTTTTTGTTTTCATCGTTGACGAAATTAAATATATGTTTTCCCACTATCTCTTTTTGTGAATATCCAAGAATGTTACACATTGCGTTATTCACTTCTTGTGTTATGGCATTATTGTCTACCATCCAAATACCTTGGCTTGTAGTTGAAAATACACGTTTGATCTTTTGTTCGCTTTTTGTAAGTTCGGCAGTTCTTTCTTCCACTTTTTGTTCTAGAGTTTTTGTCAACTCTTCAACTGCTTTTTTAGCAGTGATATCGTGGCGGATGGCATTGTATCTAGAAATTTTTCCATCTTTGTCTTTTTCTATGGTTATGGTCATATCTACCCAGTAAAAGCCACCATCTTTTTTTCTGTTTTTAATCTCTCCATGCCAACTTTTTCCCTCTTTGATAGTTTTCCATAGATCTGTAAAGAGTTCTTTAGGCATATCGGGATGGCGTAAGATCTTATGCGGTTTTCCAAGTAGCTCATCTCTTGAATATCCTGAAATATGACAAAAAGCATCACTGACGTAGATGATTTTTCCGTTTTTATCGGTACTTGAGGCGATAACATTTTGATCAAAAGCTTGTAAAAGAGAGGTAAGCTTAGCAGTCTTTTCAGCAACAAGACGTTTGAGCTGTCGATTGGAATAAACAATAAAAGCTATAACAAGCAGAGCGCCACCCGCAATCTCCAAAACGATATCCCAGTCGATTTTTTCTTCAATATCAACTTTAATCCACTTGTTAATTATCTCATTTTTTTCTGTCGAATCAATGGAAGCAAGAGCTTTGTTGATAATACCCAGTAATTGAGGGGAATCTTTTTTTATTCCAAAACCAAGCTTCATCTCAATATCTAGTTTTCCTGCGATGATAAGATTTGAAAGACCTAATTGAGGGATGTTGTAAGATGCACTGACGAGTGTACATACAAAGGCATCTAATTCTCCAGAAGTAACATTTTCAAGTCCCTCTTGAACAGTATGCACTTGATTAAAGTGAATATCTTGATATCTTCTTTTTAAATCATCCACATAGCCATAAGCGGTAACAAAACCTATCTTTTTTCCTTCGATGGCACTAAGATCATTGATAAAGTGCTTTGTTTGTGTTTTTTTCATAACGACAACTAGCGGTGTTTCTATATAAGGCTTTGTATAGTACATTTTTTTACTAATAAAGTTTTCTGTCACCACTTCAGAGATCATGTCTACTTCGCCAGCTGCAACTTTTACAAGAGCATCGGTCCAAGATTGAGGTTTGATACGTTCAAAAGAAAGACCCGTTCTTTGTTCTATCAGTTTGAGGTGATCGGCCACAATGCCTACATAAGTACCGTCCTCTTTAAAAGCCTCAAACGGGAGCCAACTTGGATCGCCTGTAAATTTTACGACAGGGTTTTGTGCTATCCATTTTTTTTCGTTTTTCGTAAAATTTATCTTTTTAACTTTTTTTGCTGACTTATGGAACCATTTGTTTTCCAACTGTTTTTTTTCATCATCGGTGATATTTAATATCGCTTTATTGAAGATAGACTGTAGAATTGTATTGTCTGCATTGATTCCTATACGGTAACTGTAGTGGATAGTATCTTGTGGAAGTTTAACTTCATCGACAATGGTAAGACCGCTTAAAGAGTAGTTCTCACTTAAATAAGTAGCTACTGCTGTATCCATAACAGTTGCATCGGCTCTTCCAAGTATAACGTCTTTTAGAGCATCTATATAGCTGTCGGGTTCTATAATTTTAATTTGGGGATAGAGTGTTTTTAAGACTACGATACTTGAATCGTCTTTCGGAATACTCAAGGTTTGATCTTTGAGTTCTTCTATAGATTTGAGTGTTTTGTTTTGTTTGTTTTTATAAAGGGCGAAAACAAGCTGTTTATATGGCTGAGTATAAATAATATTAGTTCGAAAACTGTTTGCAAACATTGTATGGAGAAAGTCGATTTTTCCTGTTTCTAACATATGCGTTAAATCATCCCAGTGATCTGTAACAAAATTTATTTTTATCCCTAATTTAGAAGCGAGCAGATTCACATAATCAATTGAGTATCCGACAGGCTTACCGTCTTTATTAAAATCCCATGGAGCGTAATCAAATTCGTTTCCTGCTGTAAGAACTTTATGCGCCTGCAACCAATTTTTTTCATCTTGAGTTAGATTTAAATCTGCGGAAGTGTTAGTAGTTGCTATAAGATGTAATGGGGATAAAAGTATAAAAAGAAAAAAGAATCGATAGAGATATTGAGTCATTAACTGTCCCTTACACTAACTAGTTTATATCATTAAAAAACATTATACCACAATAATATTTTGTGAATGAATCTAAATTACTTAGCCTTTTTCAAGTAATTCTTCTATCTCAAAAGCTATCTCATGAATTGCTTTAGTGGCTTTATCATAGATCACTTTATCAAAGAATGCATCATTGATCGCTTCGCTAGGCTCTAGGTTATTTAAAATAGACCTGTCGACAAAATATGCCAAAGTATTGACACCTACGACCATACCGCTTGTCCCTATAACAACCAATAAAGAACAGTCCTGTATCTCTTTATCGAGTGTAGCATAGTGGGGTGCCGATTCTCCAAACATGACGATATATGGACGGACATATTCGCTTCCGCATGCTATACATTTTCCATCATTGACATCAGAGAGTTTGCTGTATCCTATATCATAAACATTTTGACATTGTTCACATTCGACATTGGTAAGATAGCCGTGCAGATGAACAACCTCTTCGTGAGCTATACCCGCTTTTTCGAAAAGATTGTCTACATTCTGCGTAATAATGGCAATATCATTTTTATATAGGTTCTTTAATTCTGCTAACACTTTATGTGCAGTATTTGGTTCTTTATCGGCTAGTTCTGTGCGCCTTTTATCATAGAAGTCAATTGTTTCTTCCCTGTTAGTTATAAGACAGCCGCGAGTACATATATCATCTACGGAGCAATTCGCCCATAGGCCGTCACTTTCTCTAAAAGTAGATAGTCCACTTTCAGCACTAATCCCTGCACCACTTAAGACA
Organism: Sulfurimonas sp.; assembly: GCA_041547625.1. Taxonomy (GTDB): domain Bacteria; phylum Campylobacterota; class Campylobacteria; order Campylobacterales; family Sulfurimonadaceae; genus Sulfurimonas. Next base: position 611 of record JBFEUD010000065.1, on the reverse strand, counting down.
ACAACTCTAGCCATGATAATTTCCTTTTAATTTAGAAACTATTATAATACCTGTAAGTTTAAAGAGGGTTAAGGTGTATTGTTATGGATTTAGTCTTTATTATAAAATCCTTGATCGGATTGATTCTGATATTGGGAATTTTGATTGCACTCTTATTTTATAATCCTGGTAAAAAGATAAAAGAGAAAAAAGCATTGGCAGAGAAGCCAAAAGAAGACAGTGAGTACAGTTTTGAAGATTTAGCGGCAATTATAAAAGTAAAAAAATCATCGACAGATGAATTGCAGTGGGCTTTAAACACAATCCTGAAATATTATGGAGAGATCCCTCCTAAAGATGGAATACGGCTGCACGATGATTTTTACAAGTTTTCCGAGCTTGTTATACGCTTGACACATCATCCCCACACCACGAAAGAGTTGATTTTACATTTCGATCGAGAACTGCAAAAGTTAAATCCGCACTATGCTAAAGAGATTAACGATGCCCTTACAAAAGGGATCAAGTCAAGAGGCAATAGCTAAACTATTGCTGTCGCTTGTTAAATCCTGATGTACCAAGTTTTGCCTCTATGCTAAAACCTTCGCTGTAAGGTTTTAAATAGCTTGGTA
>JBFEUD010000064.1:0-8667 GCA_041547625.1 Sulfurimonas sp. | reverse complement strand
ACCTTTCTTTGAACCAATATCATAAGGCCATTCTTCTGGGGCATGTTCTGATCCATCATCAAAACGCTGATATTTAACAATCCAGTTAATTCCTTCTTGAATTCTAGAATCTTCTACATATCCGAATCTAATCAAGCCCCAAAGCATATTTCCTGTTAAACATGATAGGACTTTATTATGATCGCCGCCATTTTTGCCACTATAATATGCAAATGCTCCACTTGATTTATCTTGCGAATTCTCAAGAAGTATCTAAAGATAAATTCATTAAAAAAGTTGAGAACGGTTTAAAGCTTTTAAATAGAGTGGAAGAGGTACAACTGTATAAGGGTGAATTACAGGATCTCCAAAGTTTAGTAAAAAAAATAATCGCTTATAAAGAGAGTGATGAGGATATCGAAAAAATCAAAGAAGATATTACCTATGCATCAAATCAGTTAGATAAAAGTAAAAATGCCAGACGTTATAAAAAAGATAAACATTCCCAGTCTAAATATAAAGACTGGGAATAGGTTTTAGGTTATTTTTCCGTTGAAGGAGTGTTCTCACCATGTGCTTCTACAATCATATGATCAAGAAGCTCAAAGAGTTCATTTGATGCTACTTCCATTTTATCGAAGTTTTCAATAATAGTTTGCTCATTATCTAGAACTGCTTGTTCCGGACTAGCCATGTCAACATAGTGAAGGTTTGTATTTGCCTTATCATGTACAATAGCATGTACAGATTCAGTTCTTTTGTAAGAAGATGTATAGCTAAATCTTCTTTTTCCTTCTCCATTGTACCATTGCCCAAGATTACATTCATTATGAGAAGTTGCTTTAAGTGCTTTTTGTAGAGTCATTAAAGAGTTGTATGCACGAGCTTTGTAAAGAATATGGTCAATCTTAGCAAGTACTACAAAGATACTGTTTTCCATTTGGTACGACTGATCAACAATTTTTGAAGAGTTAGAACTTAGCTCAATGAGAGTATCTTCAAATTGTTCTATTTTCTCTGTAGATTCATCAACTGTTGTTTTCATAGCTTCAGAGCTTTCTTGAATTTCGCTCATACCTTGTTGTAACGATTTGATTGAAACAGAAATTTCACTTGTAGCTTTATGTGTACGTTCTGCAAGTTTTCTTACTTCATCGGCAACAACAGCAAATCCACGACCATGTTCACCTGCACGAGCAGCTTCAATAGCAGCATTTAATGCTAGAAGATTTGTTTGATCCGCAATGTCTGTAATTAAGTCAATAACTGTTGTAATACTGCTTGTTTGTGATGCAAGCTCTTCAATACTGCCATTATTAGCTGTTACTTGTTGGTGTAGTGTATGTAACTCACCAACAACTGAAGTGATGTTATTACGAGAATCGTTTGCTAATTCAGAAGCATATTTTGTTGAAGATGTTACAGCTTTAAGGTTTTCAATATTAGTTTGAATATTGGTCTGAATAAGACTTAGAGATTCAGTAACATTTGTACTCTTAACACTTAGTTTAGAGTTGAATGCATCACGTTTTACTTTTTGACTTTGCTGTTTCATGAACTCTAGACTTTGTGCAACACTATCAATTGCTAAAACAAATTCACCTTTTAAACCTTCTGAAGATATCGCTTTTGAAAAGTCACCTTTAGATGCATTTGTAATAGTTGTATTGATTTCACTGATAAGTTTTTCTACATGCTCTAAAAGTTCAGAAAGGTGAGTTCCCATAATACCAAGCTCTGTTGAGTTGTCTTTTTCAATGGCATTTCTATGTGAAAAATCACCATTTGCAGAGTGAGTAATTAAATCAGTGAATTGTTTAATACCAGATGTGATAGAGTTTCTGATAAAACCAGCTATAAGAAGAACTAAAACACCAACCGAAATACCAGCCATTAAAACAAAGTATTTATAAAACGATATTTTTGTTTGCATATCTGCTGAGTCTTGATCGAGCTGTTCTTGCTTTAACTTTACAAGCTCTTTAAAATGTTTTCTAGACGCTTCGGCGTAAGGAGTCAGCTCTTTTCTATATTTTGCATATATTTCTGCTTTTGAGTTCTCAATCTCTTCAGGTGTTAAAGAAGATACCATATCATAAGCATTATGAAGAAACAGCAATGTTGAATCTTTTGCTTTTACTGAAAGTTCATATGAAGTATCGCCTTTGAGTAGTGCATCAAGCTTTTCAAAGTCGTTTTTAATCGCTTCAATCGTATTTCTAAGTTTTTCAAGATCTTTTTCACGATCACCACCCAACATAACAGCTCTGTCTGTTCTACTAACATAGTTCATGTTTTTTTCAATAGACAAAGTCAATAACCCTGCTTGTAAAGAGCTTTCATGAAGTTTTTCATAATCGCTGTCTAGATCACTCATCGCAAAAAACACAAAAACCGTTGCTGCTAAAATTGCCATTGTGGCAATTGAGATTAGGTAGTTCATTTTTTGTTTGATACTTAAACCTTTGAACATGTATATTCCACCTTTTTTACGTTGTTTGTTGTTATTCTAACACACTCAGCTGAATTATAAGTTTAAAAGAAAAAAAATTTAAAAAAAATTTCTTTTGTGATACAATTGTTGATAAACAAATAATTATTTATATCTCATAATTAAGGTCATAATATGAGCTTCGCTGAAGCAGAAATTAAAAAATTTGAACATTCGAATGGTACAGGGGATAAAGTTTTTTATCAGGCTTTAGAAGAAGTAATATATTCTATCGCCCCGTTATTAGAGTCTGATCAAAAATACTCTGAACATTCAATTTTAGAGCGTCTTGTTGTGCCTGATCGAATAATACAATTTAAAGTAACTTGGCTGGATGACAATAATAAAATACAGGTAAATACCGGTTACCGTGTACAGTTCAATAATGCTTTGGGACCATATAAAGGCGGCTTACGTTTTCATCCTACTGTAAATGAAGGAATTTTAAAGTTTTTAGGGTTTGAGCAGATTTTGAAAAATTCCCTAACAGGTTTACCTATAGGTGGAGCAAAAGGGGGAAGTGACTTCGATCCAAAAGGAAAAAGTGATTTTGAAATAATGAAGTTCTGTTCAGCATTTATGACAGAACTTCATAAATATATAGGCCCGAGAATGGATGTTCCAGCAGGAGATATCGGAGTTGGAAGCAGGGAGATCGGGTATATGTTTGGAGAGTATAAAAAGATAACTTCAACCTATGAGGGTGTATTAACGGGAAAACCGTTTATATTTGGCGGTTCTTTAATGCGTCCTGAAGCAACAGGGTATGGAGTTATCTATTTTACGGAAACGATGCTTGAAATGGAAGGGAAGGAACCTCTTCAAGGAAAAACTTGTACTGTTAGCGGTGCAGGAAATGTAGCATTGCATGTAATAGAAAAATTATACCAGACCGGTGCACTACCTGTTAGTTGTTCAGATTCAAGAGGTACTATTTATGATCCCCGCGGAGTTAACTTAGAGCTTTTAAAACAGATTAAACTAGAAAAGCGACAATCTTTAGAACTTTATTTAGAAACTCATGCCGAAGCGAAATATATACCTGTAGAGGAATATCCAGAAGGTGGACATGCAGTCTGGGATATTCCATGTTATGCCGCTTTTCCTTGTGCGACACAAAATGAGCTAACAGAGCTTGATGCACAAAACTTAATAACAAATGGATGTGTAAGTGTTACAGAAGGTGCGAATATGCCTTCAACCCCTGATGCAATCGATCTGCTTCACTCACACAATGTATGTTTTGGTCCGGCAAAAGCAGCAAATGCCGGAGGTGTGGCTGTGAGTGAATTTGAAATGAGTCAAAATGCGTCTATGAGTACATGGACTTTTGAAGAGGTTGATGAAAAGCTCAAATTAACAATGCAGAGGATTTGTAAAAGGATATCACTTACTGCAAAAGATTACGGGGTAGAAGGAAACTATGTTCATGGAGCTAATATTGCGGGCTTTAAAAAGGTGGCAGATGCAATGATTGCAGAGGGTATTTAAACCCCTCTGTGAGGCAAGAAAAATAAATAATCTTTATTTTAGTATTTTATGATAAAATCACCACTTTGAAAAATTATTAGCTAAAGAGAATCTTATGGAAGAAACACAAGCAAGGATAAATTTATACGCTTTATTATCACGTATTTTATTACAAGAACTCGATTTAGAAACTTTAAAACTTATTAAAAATGATGCAAATATTTTAGAGTTTTTCCCTGTTCTAAAAGAATGGGAACCTTTTAATACATTAGATGATAAAACACTTTTAGACGAGCATTTAAATCCGGACTTTGTTAATTTATCGATCTTACATCTTATCCCGTATGAAACATTTTATACACGTGAAGATCAGATGATAGAAACTGGTGGTGCAAATCCTGTAACAGATATGTACAGTGCTTATGACTTTATGGTTGACTTTGAAATTGCTCGTACAGTTTCATCTGACCATATTGGTGTTGAACTAGAGTTTATGCATCACTTGGTAGCTGCTGAATTAAAAGCACTTCAAGATAATGATGCAGAAGCAGTAAAAGAACTAAAACGTGTACAACACGAGTTTTTAAATAAACATTTAATCAAATGGGCACCGATGTACTTAATCAATATGAAGTATGAATCGAGAACACCGTTATACTATGAAACTGCAGATATGGCTTTAGAGTTTATTTTAAGCGATAACGAATATCTTACAAAAGAGATCGCTGCGTAGATGCTTACATTAAATGCAGGATTATGTGTTCGCTCCCTCAGTGTTGATAGTGAATGCAATAGGTGTGAAGTTGTTTGTCCTACTAGTGCAATAGTAATTAAAGAAGGCAACCCTTTACCTGCAATCAATTTTTCTGAGTGTGTAAGCTGTGGTGCCTGTGGGGGAATATGTCCAAGTGAAGCATTAACACTTGAAGAGTTTTCACCTACTGATTTCTTTTTTAATTTTGTGCAAGAGAATGATCCGCTTTTATCTTGTAGAAAAAATGTTCCATGTATAGCAGCGCTGAGTGTTGAACATATTATATCTATGGCAGTTCTAAAAAAAGAACTTGTCTTTGATATGGGGCATTGTTCAGAATGTGAGATTGCTTCTACATGTAAAGCACAAATTGAAGCAAACTTTGAAGAAGCTACTTATGTTTTAGAAGCTATGGAAAGCAATGCTGTTATCTCTATGCAAGATGTTAAATATGAAAATGAAGAATTTAACACGAAAGATCGTAGAGAGTTTTTAAATTCATTGAACTTAAAAACAGTAGCAAAAGCAAGAAAATCTTTTGAAGATGAAGTACAAAAAGCAACTGATGAGCTGGTTGAACATAATTTGCAAAAAACAGACATTGCACTGCTAAAGAAAAAGATTATTCCAGATAAAAGGAAAATCTTTTTTACGGCTGTAAAAAGGATGGAAAAACCTTCACAGTTTCATATCATTGATGCGACAGAGGTAAGCTTTACATCACAAAAGCTGATGAATGAAGAGGCTTGTACGGCATGTCAAATGTGTTATAGAGTTTGTCCTACTGGAGCACTTAGCTCTGATGTAAAAAACTCCAAGATAGATTTTGATCCGTTTTTATGTATCAAATGTCATATTTGTCACGATGTATGTGCACCCGATGCAATAACACTTTCTAGTTCATATAAAGTCAAAGAGTTTTTTGAACCTGAAGTGGTGAATTTGATCCGTTTTAATGTCAAAAGATGTGATGAATGTAATGTAATCTTCAGTACGACAGGTAATGAAAGACTATGTTACAGATGTAAATGTGAAGAGGAAGAGGCCCGAGAGTTATGGGGCATTACAGAGGATATGTAAAATGATGAACAACGATAATAAAATATCAACTCAAACAAAACTCTTCGGCTATATAGCAGAGCATGCGGGAGTGAGTCGTTTTTCTGCACTTATCAATAAGATGTTTAAAGAGAACAATGACGATATTATGATGATTCCGATGAATATTCGTGAAGATGATCTCTATTTTACAGTGAGTAATATGAAAAACTCTCATGTAAACGGAGCAGTGATCTCAAGTGAATATGTTACAGAAGTTATAGAGACTTTAGATGATGCATCATCTTTGGTAAAGAGAAGCGGAATGTGTGACATTATTTACCGCGAAGATAATAAACTCAGAGGTGACGTGTTTACAATCAGAGTTTTAACAGAACATCTTAAAGACCTCTATGCTTCTAAGATAGCGATTATCGGGACTAACCATTATGCAAAAGCATTCTCTTTTTTAGCGTGTGGGTTTAATGTAAGTTATTTTAATGATAACCTGGAAGAGCTTTTGGCTTTTACTGAAGAAATTGAAATCAGTGATGCGGATTTAAACCGTATTGCACTAGATTTAGAAGTTGATTTTTCTAGTTTTGATGCAGTACTTGATTTCTCAAGTATGCAAGATTTATCGAGTGCAACAAAGCTGGCAAAATATAATCTAGACATGAAAAATACAAAGCAGTTCTCGGCACTTAAAAAACGTGCAGAGGAAATTGGCGCATCATATACAAGTTATGATGATCTATTAGAAAAATTAACAAAAAAAGCGTATAGTTTAATTAAGTAAAGGAAAAAATATGAATCATGAAGATTTAGCTGATTTAAGAGCAGAATTTGATAAATTTGTACAAGAAAAATGTTCACTACAACCTGACGAAAATACTTCTCAAAATCCAGATATCGGAGATAAAGAGGATGAAGAGCCGGTACCACAATTTGTTGATGCTTTAACATCAAAACTTTTAGCACCTGCTATTAGCGGTGTGTATCTTTCACGTTTAGATATTAAAAGAATTGCTGAAGGGATTGATGAGTCTATCCCTATCAAAGAACGTTTGAAAATGGTAAGAGCACTTTTTAGACATACAACAAAAAAAGAGTTTTTACGTACAGCATTTGATGAAGTAAACAAACATATAAACGGACGTATCGTAATTTATACACAATTGGGTGAAGCATTCCCTGCTTCTAAATCTGTATTTGATGAAAATATTGCAAAAGCGGAAAAAACGAAAAAGATGTTTGAACAAATTATCGAGGATTTTGAAGAGATCGAACCAACTGACGATCCGATGTTTATCTAAAACTATTTAAAAAGTGAAGCAACTCTTAAAAAAGAGTTGCCACTTTTAACCATCCCTGCCAGATTAGAGCAGAACTGATTCCCGCAGCAAATCCTGCAAGAATATCATCACCCATTACTCCGATACCGCCTTTAGCTTCTCTGTCAATTCTACCGATAATCGAAGGTTTCGTAATATCAAAATATCTAAAGAGCACAAAAGAGAGTAATGACTGCACTAAAAAGCCGTTATCGAGTGTCAGTACTTGGTCAAAACCTACTTGCATTGCAGGTGCTACACTGAGTGCAAACCACATTCCTGCTAATTCGTCAATTACTATTTGCTGATTATCATGAATCCCTGAACTTGCTTCGTAGTTGTTGATAGCTTTAATTGCTATAACTGTAATTAAAAGTGTTGCCAAAAAGAGTGTACTTGCACCGAAGTAGACGAGTATTAACATTCCAAGAGGAAGAGAAACTAAAGTCCCTACTGTTCCTGGTGCTTTTGGAGAGAGGCCGCTATAGCCTAGGGTTAAAAAAAACCAATTCATTAAATTCCTTATGTAAGAGAAGTAGTTTGGTAAAGCTTCATTAGTTCAAGATAAAAATCTTTCTCGGTGTGTTCTTCAAGCAGACCTGTTACCGGGAAAGTATCATAATAGAGCTTTTCAAGATTTTTAAATCTATTTGGAAAAATTTTAGACAATACAAAAGAGGAGATCTCTTTTCTGATTAGCACGGCAGGTGGAAGTAAACCGTATTCAAGAATCTCTAAAATAGAATCTGCATGGTAAGAAATTTGGTGATGTTGCCCATGCGGACATGTGTTTTTACTTACAAGCGTTCTACATTGATCGCAATAAACATACTCACTTGCAACCGTTATCTCTATATCTATTCCTGTAACTCTGTCTATAATAGATTTGTTTGAGTTACAATCATAAAACATACCAAGACCTGCGTGATTACGCCCAATTGTTAATCTGTTACAACCGTAGTTTTTTGCAACGATTGCATCAATAATGATCTCATTATATCCTGCAAATATATAGCTGTTTTCTAGCGGCACAATAATAACTTTGTTTTTCGGTAAATAGTTGTTAATAAAGTACTCTAAAGATTCTTTTCTGATATCAAAGTTTAGATTTGCATTATCATAAGGTTTGAGAAGAAAAATAACAAGAAGGTCAGTACTCTCTAGTGTTTGTCTAATTAACTTTTCATGAGCACGATGGAGAGGATTAGCTGCCATTACAAGAGAAGTAACATGTTTTGCTTCTAAAATATCTTTTGCTTCTTGAATTGCGACTTTTGATTCATTTTGTTTGTGATTGAGAATTTCATACTCTCCAGAGAGTGCCCATTTTCCAAGTCTTTTGACTGTAGTCATTACACCTGGATGTGTAAGATCATCCGTTCCATAGATCTGTTTTACTCTCTCTTTGGGATCGATTTCAAAAACTTCATCAACTACCATAGTTGCATACTCTACGCCATCGCAGAGTATTAAGATCTCTTCACCCGGAGTTAAAGATGTGATAATCTCTTCATTTTTTTTCCCTGAAGGAGCCAATATAAACGGGAAAGGAAAAGTTTTTCCATCAATCAAGCCTGTTTTTAAAACATCTTCAGACTCTT
>JBFEUD010000063.1:0-8785 GCA_041547625.1 Sulfurimonas sp. | reverse complement strand
TAGACTCCAATTATATATCTCGTATAAGATCAGTATTATAACAAGACTGCAAAATCAATAAGGTATTTGTTACCCTAAAACCTTTTTCAAGTGGTCGGCTACACGAAATGAATTTGCATAGATTGTCCATGTATAAGGAACACTGCCGCCAGTAGGCATAAAACTCGCATCACTTACGTAAAGATTTTCCAGTTCATGTGCTTTACAGTTTTTATCAAGTACCGAAGTTTCAGGGTCATCTCCAAACCTGCATCCACCTGCTACCAAATTAGACGGCGGAGCATTTGAGATATTGGATTCAATCTCTAAAGCACCCATCTGTTTAAGAACATTTATCGCTTTTTGCGCCAGGAACTCTCCCACTTTTAGATCATGTTGATGTCCGTAAAGATTAATTACCCCTACGTTCACACCATATTTATCTTTCTCTTTCTCATCAACGCTAACAAAACATTTATCTGTAGGGAGCCAGTCATTAAACACTTCAAAAGTAAGCACCCTTGAAGTAGTCAGTCGTTTATGTATCTTCTCCATCAACTTTTCACCCCACATCAAATTGCCATTTTCATCGTAAAGTTCTTGATTTACGCGAGGAATAATGTTTTGGTGTTCAAATAAGAAGTCAATTGTACCCCCTTTGTAACTTTGTGTCTCCTCCGTATATTCATACCAATCTTGCAGGCTTCTGTTAAAGAACAATCCAACTTTCATCAAATCTTTTTGCTGCTGCGGTGTCAATTTATCAAAAACGAAACGTCCACTTCCACTTCCGCCTGCTGAAAAGATTAAATTTTTTCCAACTTGTCCATTAGAGTTTGCCAAACCATTTGGAAAATACTCATCTTTTGAATTCAATAAAAGTCTTGAGCTCTCTATCGCCTGAGCAGCTACAACAAATATCTTGGCATTAACAATATGCACAATATTGTGCTTTGTTTTATAGTATGCCTTTGTCACTCTCTTCCCGTCACTCTCCAGACGGTATACAAATGCATCGGTTACAATCTTTGCCTTACATTTCTGCAATAACGCTGCTCTGGCACTCCCTTTTGCACCGCTGGCACAACCGTAACTACCACAAAAGTTTGAATAATAACAACTGTTTCTATTAAGAGAATCTTGCGAAAGGATGGCCCGCGGAGTAGGTAAAGAGACATACCCTAACTCTTCACATGCTGCATCAAACCATTTTACGGCATCGTTAGTTTGTAATTCAGGATACGGAAAATCTTTACTAGAACGCATCTCCTGAAATTTATGCTCTATAACCTTTCCACTTACCCCTATAACTTTTTCCACCTTATCATAGTATGGTTCCAAGTCTTCATACGAAATCGGCCAGTCAACTATATTTGCACCTTCTATTGCCCCGTATGTAGAGAGCAATTTAAAATCCTGCGGTTTAAGCCTATGAAAATAACCGCTCATAAGATTTGAAGAACCGCCTACCAAAGAACCGTTCCAAAAATTCCAGTTATACTCCGCTCCGTCATAACGTGTATATTTTCCGTTTTCAAATTCATTGATAATATGCTTTTGTTCACTGAGCGGCGGAGTAAAAAGATCACGGCGTGAGACTGCCAATTCATCTTTGTTAAAGTCTTCTTCATTGTAATACTCCCCTTTTTCCAATACAACTACTTTATATCCTGCATTGCTTAGTTCATACGCTATCGGAGAAGCTCCGGCCCCGCTTCCTATGATACATACGTCATAGATCATACATATACCTTTTTCGGACGCGGTAAACCACCTGAAAATTCAAGCCATCTCCATCCGGCTTGATGATTATTGCCGCTATAAATTGGATCGCCTAACATCGCTTCAAATGTATAACTCATAATATCATATAGAAAACTCTCTCCCCACTCAGTTTTTGCAACTTGATTTAAAAGTTCTTCTCTTTGGTATGTTGCTAATTTTGTGTACTCTTGCTTATACTTTTTTATCGCCTCTTCATTTAACCACTTTACACCGTTTTTCAAAAACTCCTTATCATCTTTGGAAATTTTTTTATGCCTGAAAACTAAGTGTATATAAGATATTGTATTGATATTTAACTCAACTATTTTTGGTACTAAATCCTTTTGTAAAACCTCTATGGTTTTATAAGGTGTAGTGACCCCAAATAAACTACATCCATCAAATAAAAATATTGAAGAACTTAAAAAGCCGTATTGTAAAAATTTTCGTTTTGAAGCATCCATAAAAAAATTATATATTAAATTTGTGTATGTTATGTGTAAAAAAAGAGTTTCAACAATAAATAAAGTACTCTTCAAAGAGTCTATTTAAAAAGTGAACTAAAAAAACCTTTTTTCTTTTTTGGTTTATACGGTTTCGTACGTTCATCTATAAACTTCGGATCACCTTTTTCAAGCATATTTTTAGAAGGTTTTTCTATATGTTTGGGCTCTTTTTTAGCTTTAAATGTAAAATTACTAACTACACTTGACATTCCATGAGGTATACACATTTTTCACTCCTTATATACAAGATGTTCTTGCCTTAACTTCTTAATATCATCAAGTCCCATTACAGCAAGAAGTGCCTTAAGCCCATCTACAAGCTGTGCATGATATCTTGCAATATTTATTGCTTTTTTCTCAATTAAAAAAGATGCTCTTTTTCTTTTATCTTGGGTCGCTAAACCAACAGGACATGCCCTGCCGTTTGCACCTGAACACTCCCTTGCACGAATACATCCCGCACTCATCATAAATGCCCTGGCAATAGCGACATAGTCTGCACCGCTTGCTAGCAAAACCAAGCCATCATCGGGTGTCAATACTTTTTCACTTGCGATAAGTTTGACTTTCCCCCGAATATCGAATTGTTTTAATGTATCATCGGCTATTTTCAGTGCTTCTAGAATATTCATTCCCACACGCATCATCATCTCAAGTGGTGCAGCACCACTTCCGCCATCTGCTCCATCGATTGTAATAAAGTCTGGATACTCTAAAGAACCGGTGTCAATCTTTTTTTTGATCAACTCTGCATACTCCAGAAATGACTCTCTACTTGATATAACGATCTTTATCCCAACAGGTTTTTTTGAAAGAATTTTTAAATCTCCGATAAATGAAAAAAGCTCCTCTAAACTATTTGCAAAAGGAAACTTATTCGGTGAAAAGAGATCTTGGTGTGCTTCTACACCTCTGTAATAAGCTATCTCTTCACTCACTTTTATAGCAAGCAGCTTGCCTCCTGTCTGTTTCGCACCTTGGGCTATCTTAATCTCCGTCATACGGCAAAATCGCATCACTTTTTCATAACGTTTTGAATTGAACCTGCCCTCTTTATCACGTACACCATAAAGTCCACTTCCTATTTGAAAAATAATATCGGGCATATCATCAGGTACATTTTGCGGAAAAGTATCTAAACTTGCTTCCCAATTTATTCTATAAAATAGAAGCTCTTGTATATCAAATAGATAACTGTCAGGTGCTATACTATCAATAACCATATGCTTATACACTTTTTGTGCTGTTGCACTATTAATTAAAAAAGAGATTATTTTATAAATAGTTTTTGCAAAAAAAGTCCCCTCTTTAGTTTCAAAAAAACCACATTCTCGGCTAAACAAATGCGTATAAAAAAAGTTGGACGTGAGTCCACCCTCTCCAGTATTAATAGGGAACTGTCCTATATAAGCAGCTTTACTAAAGGCCCTTGTAGCTTCCGGTGATATTGCACCGTCACTCATAGCACTTCGACCAAAGACAGAACGTGTCGTAAAAGGGTACTTACACTCTTCTCCAAATGTCACATTAAACTGTTCATTGACATCTTTCGTCTCTAAAACAATGTTGGCATTTTTAATTCTATATTTGAAGTTTTTTGGAATTTGTGACGGTGAAAAGGAAACATATGAAGGTTTCCCTTCGGCAGCTTGGTATACCCATTTAACTTTATCAAATGATTCATAGAACTTTTCGTCACCGAAATACTGCCTCATAGGATCGCGTAAAGCATAAAAGATATAACGAAGACGCCCTATTAAAGGGTAATTAATCAGAAGCTGGTTTTCCCTTTGTATATATCGATCGTAAATATATAAAACTACTGATATGATTATAAAAAGCACCAAGAATGCTTTTAATAAAAACATCAAGATAGGAAAATCAACACTTCCTATCTTCTGTGTAAAAGCTCTTAAAGCTTCCATAACTAATTTTTATCTCCAAATATTATGTTGTCTAAAGAAAACTTTCCTGCTCCATGAGACAGGAATATTAGTAAAAACAACATATAATAAAGTGGTATTTCAAAACCGTTATCACCTGCATTGAATCCATGAGGTAAATGTACCGTTACAATTGCAACTATCATTACAATGATTAGAGGAATAGATATCGCTCTAGTTAATAATCCTAAACTCAATAGAACAACACCTGTAATCTCTGTACTTGCCGCTAAATATGCATTTAGTGTCGGAAGAGGGATTCCTATGGTACCAAACCACTGAGCAACTGCTGAAATATCACTCCACTTCATCATCGCAGGTTCATAGAAGCCATATGCAACTATTAACCTTGCAAACAATAATGCAAAAGATTTTAAATATTCCGAAAGTCTTGAAAATTCAATATATACGTCTTTGATCAACATAACGAACTCCTAACGGAGTGCAGGTGTTATCAACCACACTTACCTACACCGCATTTCATAGATTTTCTTTTACTTTGCTTTTCTTCATCCTCCATTTCATCCTCATCATCTCTCTCTTGTTTCATCTCTTTTTTCTTACCACATTTTCCATTGCTTTTCATCTCTTTTTTCTTGCCGCATTTGCCATCATTTTTCATCTCTTTTTTCTTGCCGCATTTACCACCCATATGCTCATCGGCACTTAAAGATGTTGCACCAAAAGCTACAAAAAGCATTGCCGAAGCTACTAAACTGATTAATCCTAATTTTCTCATTTTTCATCCTTTTGTGTTAAACTTCAAGTATTGTATAACTTTTGTGTGTAGTATTTGTGTAAATTAGAATAAAGGGTAATTTTGTATAAAAAAATTTTACTGTTACATGGATGGGGAGGCAGTGATTTCCCCCATTGGCAAAGTTGGTTGGCGGGAGAAATAGCTAAAGATTACGGCTGTGTAAACTTTTTAAAATTTAGTGATTTTGACAATCCTAAACTTAATGTATGGAGTCAAGAGTTACTGTTTGCTTTAAAAGATTTCAAACCAGATATTGTTATATGCCATTCTTTAGCAAATATTTTGTGGTTTCATCTTGCCAATCAAGAACTTTTACAGGAAATAAAAGCCCTTTACCTTGTAGCCCCTCCAAGTTTACAGTGTGAGATTCCTGAACTTCGAGAATTTTTTCCAATTGATCCTCCCCAAAACTTATATGCTAAAAAAACAACTTTTATCTATTCAACTAATGACCCGTATATGAGTGAAGCAGAGGCATTAGCACTACAAAAGAATTTGGACGTAGAAACTATAAAGCTTGAAAATGCCGGACATATAAATAGTGATAGTAACTTTGGAAAATGGGAATGGATATTAAACAATATTATGGATATTTCTTTATAGTTTTTTATTCATAGTGTATAATAGTTCAAAATCTTCATAACAAGCGATTAATTTGAACTCTTTGAAAGATAATAAACTTGTGCTTATAGGTGCTTCGACGGGAGGTCCTGCACATATAGAAAAAATCTTAAGTACTCTGCCAAAACCCCTTACCTATACCATTGTAATCGCGCAACATATGGGAGCAGAGTTTTTACCAAGCTTCGTTAAGCGGCTTTCCCTTAAGACTGGACATCCTATTTTACTCAGTGAAAACAATCAAGTACTGCAAAAAGGACATATTTATATTACTACAAATCATTGCAGCTTGTTTACAGATGCACATAATATAAAATTTCGGGTAGAGCACTCTAGCAGTGCAATGTTCAATCCTGAGATCAACCAACTTTTTAGCTCAGCAGTCTCTATTGCATCAACAAATAAACTGCTTGCCATTTTATTGACAGGAATTGGTGATGATGGTGTTCAAGGGTGCCAACTCTTAGCCCAGCACGGTGCAAAGTGTATAGCAGAGAGTGAGAGAACAGCTGTAGTATACGGTATTCCTGCAAGAGCGAAAGAACAGGTTCAAAATATCAAAATTTTAGATCTTGATGAGATAATTCAAGCTATCCAAACTTTCGGAGCAGCATAATGTTCAGCTGGTTATTTCCTAAAAAAGCACATTCATCATCCCTTGCAAATAAGAAACCAGAAGAAGACTTTTCTAATATTGAAATTATTGCCGAATACTTTAAAGATTTAACGGGTGTTACATTCGACAAACAAATATCGATACTCAATTCAAAAGCAAAAAGTTTTTGCCTAAGCCATGGAATCTACTCTTATTCGGAACTATTAGAAAAGATTTCGCACGATAAAGAGCTAAAACAAGATCTCATCAATCGTCTCACTACAAATGAAACATTTTTTTATAGAGAATTTAATCAAGTTGAAGAACTCGTTTCACTAATAAAACAAAAGACTTATCCCGTCCGTATCTTGTGTGCACCATGTGCTACAGGAGAGGAAAGCTACTCAATAGCACTTGCTCTCTTAGAAGCAGGAGTACCAAAAACAAAATTTACAATCGTAGGAATAGATATTAACTCGGATGCTATTAACAAAGCAAAAGAAGGTATATATAGAGAACGTAATGTTCGTAATCTCTCTGATGAAATGCGTCAGCGATATTTCACACAAAATGGAGAGATGTTTCATCTCTCTTCAGAGATCAAATCACTGGTTGAATTCAAAATATTTAATATATTTGAGGAGAGTTTTAAGAAACTGGAAAAGTTTGATTATATTTTTTCACGTAATATGCTCATCTATTTTGATATGCCGACAAAACAAAAAGCAATAAACATATTGGAATCAATGCAAAAAGATCCAGCCGAAAAAATATTTTTCGGACATGCCGATCTTTTTTAAGTTTACTAGTTATGCATAAACATCTAATTTTCCACTTACCGTCGGCGTAACCTCTTGTGTCTGAGTGGATTGAAAAACCTGTGCCTTATTCGCTGTTTGGTTTGTAGAGTTTAAAAGTTGTTTGTCATCCTGTGAGCTCTCTTTTGACGAGGGATCAACTCTACCAAACTGTACAGGACTTGAATAAGGAGACTGAAAAAGATACTGTTTGACTTGCATAATATCCTCCTTCATCAACTTCTATTTCTACTATTATAACACTATTAAAAATATTTTTTCAAGTTTTCCTATGAACTAGACCTGCTATTTTCTTTGAAGTTTTGTTCAAATCCATTTATCCAGCGCTAATTAATCAAGTATCCAAATACTAAATTTTTTCTTTTTAATGGTTTCTTTAGAGAGTTTTTTTTGTGCTTGGTCTATTAACTTACTTTTAATCGCAACATACGACTGCCTGTCATATATATCTATCTTGCCTATATCTTCCCTCTTAAAAGTTTGCCCCGATGTTAAAGCACCCAAAATATCTCCAGGACGTAACTTGTCTTTTTTACCACCCTCTATAACAAGTGTTGTATACTCAGAAAGCATTGTAAAATTTTCATTATATTTCAATAGTTCTTCTTCTAAAGTATCAAAGGATTGATACTCTTCCAAGTCATCAGTATCCCTGTATAAACTCAGAGCTAAACCTTTTGCACCTGCACGTGCTGTTCGCCCTATTCTGTGCGTGTAAATCTCTTTAGAATGTGGAACCTCATAATTTATCACCATTGCAAGCTCTTTAATGTCCAGTCCCCGAGAAGCGACATCGGTGGCAACCAGTACTCTACAAGAGTTATTTGAAAACTGTACCAGAGTATCTATTCTGTCATACTGTTCTAAATCACCGTGAAGAGATAAAGCATCAATACTATGTTCTTGCAAAAATTTTGCCAACTCATCTGATTCTAACTTCGTATTTACAAAGATAATCGCGTTAGTTGGTTGATAATGCGACAGTACTTTTAGTAGTGTTTCCAATTTGTTTTGAGTAGATATAAATAGCTCTTCAATCTCATTTTTTTCTTCTATCTCAATACTGCTTACCTCTATAGGGTTATCCTGAAACTTTTTACTGACTTCCAATACCTCATCGTTATACGTTGCGGAAAAAAGAAGTGTCTGCGGTTTTGCCTTTATATGTGAATGAACTTGTTCAATCTCCTCAAGAAATCCCATATCTAACATACGATCTGCTTCATCTAAAACAAATGTGTTTAAAGCACTGAAATCTAAACTTCCCTTATCTAAATGCTTCAGTACTCTTCCTGGAGTACCTACTATAATATGGGCATGATGTGCCAGACTTCCAAGTTGCTTTTGAAATGACTCTCCGCCGATTAGAGTCAAAATTTTAATGTTGTGTTGAAACTTAGCGAGTGCACGTAACTCCACAGCAACTTGCTGTGCAAGTTCTCTTGTAGGACATAAGACTAAAGATTGAACACGAAACTTTTTGACATCAAGGTTCATTAACAGTGATATCCCAAATGCTGCCGTTTTACCGCTTCCTGTTTTTGCTTTAGCTAAAATATCTTTTTTTGAGAATAAGTGTTGCAAACTTTGTTCTTGGATAGGAGTCATATATTCATATCCAAGTTTTTGAAGGTTTTCTACCATGGAGAGTGGCAGATTTAGAGTTGAGAAAGGTTTCTTATAATTCAATCTTTTTGTGCCTCAAAATCTATACTGTCTGCAAGTGCTTTTTTAATACTTTTTGGATCTAAATTATATTTTGTTTCAAATGTAATAATTCCCTCAATATTAAAGACTTC
>JBFEUD010000062.1:0-8998 GCA_041547625.1 Sulfurimonas sp. | reverse complement strand
GCTTTGTAATACATACAGCATTTTCATCACCAAAAGCAGATGCTATTTTAACAGCACCGCTAAGGTCGTTTAAGTTGTTGAAACTTGCTTCACCTTTTAAAGTCGTGAAGTTATTAGAATAGTGTTTGTCAAACTCGTAAAGTGCACCTTTTTGGTGAGGGTTTTCACCATAACGAGTATCCATAACTTTTTCACCAACGATGAATTGTTTCTCACCGAAACCACCGTTGAATCTCTCGTTCATGTAGTTTGCGATCATAGAGTCATACGCTGCTGTATGCTCATATGCTTTGATCATGAAACCGCGACGGAAATCTTTTGTATTTTTTTCATTCTCAATAGCATCGATTACAACATCGTAATCTTCAACGTTTGTAACAATTAATACAGAATCAAAGTTTTTCGCAGCTGAACGAACCATTGCAGGTCCACCGATATCAATGTTTTCGATAATATCATCAAAATCATCAGTTCTTTCAATTGTTGCTTTGAATGGGTAAAGATTTACACATACTAAATCGATCGGTTCAACACCTAACTCTTTTGCTTGATCCAGGTGAGATTGTTTGTCACGTCTATGTAAAATTCCACCGTGAACATATGGGTTTAATGTTTTAACACGCCCTTCGAAACACTCAGGGAATTTAGTGATCTCATCGATTTCGATAGCAGCCACACCACTTTCTTGTAAAAGTTTAAAAGTACCGCCCGTAGAGATAATCTCATAACCGTTTGTTACTAACGACTTACAGAAATCAACTACTCCGGTTTTGTCACTTACACTTACTAATGCTCTTTTCATAACTTACCTTGAAAAAAAATATTAAGGAATTTTATCAAAACTTATATTATGATTTGATGAAGCGGGAACAATCTGCTAAAATACTCTTTAACTACTTATTCGAGGTTTGTATGAGTCAAAATATAGCAATATTATGTTCCGGCGGTGATGTATCTGGAATGAACCCTGCACTAAAACACTTTGTTGAAGCATCTATAAAAAAAGGATTAACGCCCTACTTTGTTTATGACGGCTACGAAGGCCTAATCGATAACAATATTTCTAAAGCAACTTATACAGATGTAGCAGGGATAATTAACAAAGGCGGAACAACAATAGGAAGTGCTAGAAGCCCGCGCTTTTTAGAAGCAAAATATAGAAAAGTAGCAAAGAAAAACCTTGATAAGCATAATATAGAGATGTTAATCGTTCTTGGTGGAGACGGTTCATTTCGAGGATTAGACATTTTTTATAAAGAACACGGTGTAAAATTTTGCGGTATTCCATCCACCATAGATAACGATATTCACGGGACTGAATATTCTTTAGGTGTTGATACCGCTTTAAATATGATTAGAACTTCCATCGATGCGATAAGAGATACAGCATCTTCATTTAAACGTGCCTTTGTAATAGAAACGATGGGGAGAGACTGTGGCTACTTGGCACTTGTCTCACATATAACATCAGGAAGTGAACTCTGCTTGATTCCTGAAGTACCGTACAATTTAGATCTATATGTAGACGAATTTAAAAAACAGCTGCTTCACGGAAGAAGATACTTTTTGACTATTATAGCTGAGGGGATCAAACAAGACTCACAAGAGATTGCCGATTGGTTTAAAAAAGAGATCGGTATAGAGTCTCGTGTCATAGTTCTAGGTCATATTCAACGTGGAGGAAATCCAAGTTCTCACGATCGCTTAATGGCATACAAGTTTATACATTATGCAATTGATGCATTGATGTCGGGAGAAGAAGAATCAATTGTCTGCTATGACAAAACAGGATTTAATCTCAAAAGTATCGATCAAGTTGCAGGAATCAAAAAAGAGCTCGACTCTGAACTGCTACAGTGTTTATCATAACACAAGCAATTTGCCTATACTAGCGTCCAATTGCAAGCATATACAAGATATTGTTCTTGGTTTGTAAAAACTCTTTACACTCATCATCATAGTATGCACCAATTCCACTACATCCTATCCCCTTTATTTCCGATCGTATATAAATGATATGTGCAAGAAAACCGCTTAAAATATTCACTTTTTGGTACTTTTCAACTTCATTAGAGGTAAAATAAAAAGTCACACAGCTTTGCCCGCCGAGATTTTGCTCAAGTGCCAAATAGCGTGATTTACTTCTAAAATCTCCCTCTTTAAGTAATTCACCGTTTCTATAAAGCCCCCGCGGTATATTTGAGACTAAATGTGTTGTGTAATATATATCTATAGCATGCTCCTTTGCAAACTGACAAAGCCCGCTCATAATAAACCAAAACTCCTCATCACTCATAGGTTCGGGTCGAAATGCACGAACTGAACGACGATTGATAATCGCTTGACGTAACTGCTCTTTTGGAACGTTTGCAAAAAATTGCGGCGGTGTAAAATCTCCCTCTTCATACACTGCACTTTGCTTATAAGCATCTTCAAGAAAGCTGTTTGTTTCAAGATAATCGCATCCGCTTACAAACGGAAGGTTTTCCCTTATCTTGTCTATACTGTTCTCTCCTGTCATACTACTTCTGACACTACACATAAACATTTCGTCTTCTCTAAAACCGAATACTTCATTCAGTGAGAGTTTATCAAAATCAAAAACAAACTCACAACTTCTATCCATCAATGACAATGCTGTGTATATAGCCCCTAACTGATGTCCTGCATCGAGTAAAATATAACGTATAGCTCTATCCCTATATTTCCATGAACTTCGGAAATAGACACTAGAGATAAGAAAAACCAAGCCAGTTTGTTTCAATCCATCTTTAAAATAATATTCTACACCGTCATCCCCTACCTCTTGTAAAAGCGTTAACGAAGCACGGTGCGGTTCATAATGATAAATTCCATCTACTAAGCCCTCAATGCCTCGCAATTGGATATATACTTCAAAAGGGAACAACCCTCCGGCACTCGGTACGCTTCTTAAGTAATACACTCCATCAGGATAAGACTTCTCAAAAGTAATGCCGCCTATGAGATTAAGATCTTTCAGCTCTTCATACTCATCAATCTTAAAACGTTGGTCAAAATGGGGATATCGTTTATGGTTGCTTGGTTGTGACTGCCAGTCTAAATAACGGCTGTTTTTTCTAACGCTCATATAAGAGTGTTTTGTTTGTTGATGGAACAACGGCATAATTTATATCTTCTTCATATCTATAAATAAAAAATGACTCTTTGTAAGAGCTTGAATATCTAGTACATCTTCATCCATACACTCACAAGCATCATGTGCTTGTAAAGTTACACCGTTTAGTACTACTTCACCCTCAATTACAGTAAAATAAACTTGTCTCTGCGCCTCTAAATCATAGCTTAATTGTGTATCTGCATCTAATTCACTTACATAGATATTTACATCTTGATAGAGTTTGATCTTGGCATCCGAAGTTTGTGATGACACGATTCGTAAAAGCTGGTTTTTTCTCTCCTCTTCTGTAAATCTATGTGAGCCGTACAATACAGGTAAATTTTTTTGCGGAGGAAGTATCCAAATTTGCAACAGTGTTAAAGGTTTACTCGGATGATTATTATGTTCTGAGTGATGCACACCGGTCCCTGCACTCATATACTGAACTTCACCTCGGCTGAGGATCTCTTCATTGCCCATAGAATCTTTATGGGTCAGTTCTCCGTCAATTATATAGGTAACGATCTCCATATCATGGTGAGGATGCATATCAAATCCGCTTTGCGGCTGAATCAGGTCATCATTCAATACACGCAAAACTCCAAAATTAACATTATCTCGATTGACATACTCTGCAAAAGAGAAATGGAACCTGCTTTGTAACCAGCCTTTATCGGAAAAGAACAGCTCTTCTTTTGCTATTTTTCTTAACATAACATCTCCTTTTCCATGGGTCTTTTTATTATTGTACAACTTTATGTTAGTTTTTAAATAAAAGTAATTTTTAAAACTACATTTTTAACAATGAAGAAAGTTTGAGTTCAAACACTAAATAACATAACTTGTATTCTATAAGTTTTCATAAACTTTAATTGGCTATACTTGATAATAGGAAGGTTACAATGAATGTAAAGAAAAAGTTTTTTAATCCTAAAATTATAATACCTCTCGCTTTTTTACTACTAGTCAATATTACAGTAGGATTAACAGCTTACATTTATTCTGATAAAAACAAGCAGCTTTCTTATACAACAGCGTTTCATAACCTTGAAGCAATTAACAATATAAAAGAGCACAAACTTAAACTCTTTTTCCAACATAGACTTAAAGATATCAACACACTAGCTTATGAGAATGGTATTCTAGAGACATCACAGACTTTGCAAGAGACAAGTCAATATATACAAGGGGATACAAAGCATAGTTCTTACCTCTCAATCTTTTTAAGTCAATATGAATATAGTGATATTCTCTTACTTCATCCAAACAATTCAAAAATCATCTTTAGTGCTGTACACAACAATCTAGTTGGTGAAAAAATAGATTCAAAAAAATTCAATTCTTCAAATATTACACAACTTTACAAACAGGTTTTAGATACAAATCAAACCCACATTACAGATACAGAGTTTTCTGTTTTTAATACAGAGACTCCTTACCTTCTTTTTGCAACCCCTGTAAGAAAAAAAGACAAACTCTTAAGTATCTTGGTTTTGGTTCTTCCGGCAAGTAGTATCAATGAGATTATATCTTTTAGACATGGGATGGAAAAAACTGCTGAAAGCTATTTAGTGGGCTCCGATCATCTTTTAAGAAGTAATTCTTATCTCGACAAAACATTTAATTTGAAAAGCTCTTTTTTAGAACCGAAAAAGTATAAAATAGAAACAAAAGCAGTTGAAGAAGCTTTAGCAGACAACAGTTCATATAAGATTATACAAGATTACAGAAATATCAATGTACTCTCAGTCTATAAGCCCTTTAATTTTAATGCTATTCACTGGGCACTCATATCTGAAATAGATGAAAAGGAACTCAAACAACACTACACAAATATTCGTGACAATATCATACTATGGAGTATTTTCATATCATTTATTATTACTGTCATTGGATACTTAATGATTATGAAAATTTTAAATATAAGTGTAATTGCTCCATTACAAAAAAGTTATAAACGTGCAAAAGGGTTTGAAGAGATTATTAACAATTCACTAAATGAGATCTACATTTTTGATCCAGAAACACTGCAGTTTAGTTACGTCAACCGAGGTGCAATCGAAAACTGCGGCTATAGCCATGATGAATTTTTGAAAATGACTCCTTTGGATATTAAACCTGAAATTGATGCAGAGCTCTTTGCTCAGATCATCAAACCATTATTAAACAAAGAGCTTGAACAAATCTTTTTTGAAACAAAACATCTAAGAAAAGACGGTACGGTATATGATGTTGAGATCCAATTACAGTTGATGCATATAGATAACAGTGATAAATTTATTGCTTTTATCCAAGATGTTACTAAACGCAATACAGCGATCAAAGAGAAGGAAAAATTTTACAATATCGCAACGCACGATTATTTGACTAAAATTTATAACAGACAGATGTTTGATGATATATATAAGCGTGAGCTTAAGTCTTATATTCGTTACAAAACACCTATGAGTTTAATTATGTTTGATATAGACAATTTCAAAAAAATCAATGATGAGTATGGACATGATGTTGGGGACAGAGTACTTAAAGAACTCGTCCAAGTTGTAGAAAAAAACGTTAGAGACTCTGATATTTTTGCCCGTTGGGGTGGTGAAGAGTTTGTGATTTTAATGAAAGAAACTACAATTGATGTCGCATATGAAAAAGCAGATCATATCCGTCAAGCGATTGCAAACCATACAATTGAAGGTGTTGGGCATGTTACCTGTAGTTTCGGCGTAGCAGCTCCTGGCGATGAGGAACATCCTCTAGCTATCTTTAAAAATGCTGATAATGCGCTCTACAAAGCGAAGGAAAATGGTAAAAACAGAGTGGAGAAAAGCTTTTAAATATAATTTTTACTCTTCTTCTAAACTGCTTCGTCTTATAAATCCTGTATTAAGGCGAAGTTTCAATCCGAGGTAGTAGCTTTTTGTAATCAGTTTTTTCAACAAATATGCAAACCTCCCTTTTACTTTTATATAATTGTACAATTCCCCTACTGCGTAGTATCCTCCAAGTGCAACAAATACACCGTCCACTTTTCCTTGAAATTTTTCTATAGGTTTATGAGAAAGCAGTTGATTGAGTGTTGTTACGACATATTCGGCACTTCTTTCTGCAGTTTGTGCAGTAGGCGGTAAAACTGCACCTGAAGAGTCTTTTAATTCTATACAATCTCCGACCGCAAAAATATTTTCTGTTATCCTCAATGTATCATCACAGATATACTGCCCTACATTATTGGTTTTCACTTCTTGATCCATAGCAATAGTATTGGCAATAATGCCGCCTGTAAAAATCATAAATGTATAACGCAGTTGTGATTGATCTTGAAAATAGATAGTATCGTGATCAATACTGGAAATAAAACTATTTGTCATTATTTTGACACCAAGTTCTTCCAATCTTGTTTTTGTATTTTCAATTACGTAAGAACTCATTCCCGGTAAAATTGTATCGCTTGCATCTATCAGATAAATTCTCAACTCTTTAGCAGATTCTCCTATACTTTTCGTGTGCCGTTTAATCACATCTGCCATCTCTGCTGCGATCTCTACTCCGCTAAGACCTGCACCGCCTATTACTAGATTCATATGCTGTTGCTGGACGCTCGGTTCAAGTAATTTATCGTAAAGCAACTTTTCAAAGGCTGTCCGAAAACCATGAGAACGAAACAGCTTTTTAACACCGTATCCGTATTTGTCAAGCCCCTTAATCTGTTTAAAAAAGTTCGTTCGTGCACCTGTGGCGATGATGCAAAAGTCAAAATCATATTTTCTATTTTGTGTTAGAACTGTATTGTTTGTAGAATCTATAAAAGTCACTTCTTCTTGAATAAATTTAACTCTGTTCTCAAATCCTAAACACCAATTTTGCAAATCGAGTGCTACATCATGCAGATCAAATCTACCCGCGATATATCCGTAAGCTTCCGTTTGCAAATAATGATACGAATTTTGATCAAAAAGAGTGATGGAGAGTTCTTTATTTTTTGCAAGGTGTTCAATAGCACGCAATCCTCCGTAACCACCACCAATAACAGCAACTTTTTTCACTCTTTGTCCTTTAGTAAATTTCCAAAATTATAACCCATTTTTTTATTCTAACAAAAAGGTGGTGAATAGGTAGTATTTTAAAAAGTAAAGTTAAAAATGTAAATGAGGAAAATAACTCCCACAAAAGTGGGAATTAAAAGAAGTTATACGGCGTCTTCGCCCATCTCTCCTGTGCGGATTCTGATTGTATTATCAATCGGACTGACCATAATTTTACCATCACCGATTTTTCCGGTGTGATTCACCTCTTTGATCACTTCTGTTACCTGCTCAACTAAACTGTCATTAACTATGATTTCCAGTTTGTTTTTCGGAACAAAATCAGTTTTGTATTCCGAACCGCGATAAAGTTCAGTATGTCCTTTTTGACGTCCATAGCCTTGGACTTCTGAAACTGTCATACCATCTATACCAATTTCAGCAAGAGCTTCTTTTGTTTCTTCTAGTTTATAAGGTTTTATAATTGCTTCTATTTTTTTCATATTATCTCTCTTTCATATCTAAAAAAAGTTCTTATACATTAAGAACTTTTTCCCCATGAACAGCTTCATCAAGACCAAGTTGTTCAGTTTCTTCATCAACTCTACCACCGCCAGTTAAAGCCGCTGCGATATAGTAAACGATAACAGTACCAACTAAAGTGAAGATACCAACTACTACAACAGATTCGACCTGAACTAAGAACTGTCCTAGTCTATCCCCTGCAGCTTTAAGTGGACCATCCCATAACAAGTCTTGGTCGTTTAGAGCTAAAAGACCAGTTGCTAATGCACCCCATAGACCAGCTAAAAAGTGGATACCAAATGCATCTAATGAATCATCGTAACCAAGTTTTTTCTTCATGAAAGCTACACCGAAGAAACCAACTACAGAACCGATACCACCAACGATAAGTGCACCCGCTACGTCAACGAATCCAGCAGCCGGAGTAATTGCAACCAAACCTGCTACAACACCTGAAGCAGCACCTAATAATGTAGGCTTTTTAAATACTGCCCACTCTAGAAGAACCCATACAAGAGCAGCAAAAGCAGTTGCCAATGTAGTTGTTAAGTATGCAAGACCAGCTACAGCGTTTGCACCAAATGCTGAACCACCGTTAAATCCATACCAACCAAACCATAATAATGCAGCACCAAGAGCTGTTAACATTACTGACATCGGTTTCATTGCAATTTTTGGATAACCGTTTCTTTTACCTACTAAGTAAGCTAATACTAAACCAGCTAAACCACCGTTCATATGTACAACAGTACCACCAGCAAAATCTAATGCACCTGCATCAAATAATAGTGCACCGTCACCACCCCATACCATATGAGTAATTGGAGCATATACTACGATTGTCCAGATTGCAACAAACACCAACCAAGTTGAAAACTTGATACGTTCAATTACAGAACCAGATGCAATTGCTACAGTTATAGCTGCAAAAGTACCTTGGAATACTACAAATACGTAAGTCGGATATGTACCGCTTAAGTCATTCCAGTTAATACCGCTTAAGAATGCGTTACCAAATCCACCGATAAACGTTTGTAAAGAACCACCGTCTCCAAATGCCATTGAATAACCTGCTGCTATCCATGCAATGAATGCAACTGCAAATGCTCCTAATACCATTGCATAAGTATTCAGCACATTCTTACTTCTTGTCATTCCTGCATAAAAAAGTGCCAAACCTGCCGGTGTCATTAGTAATACTAATGCAGCTGATACCATCATCCAAGCTGTATCACCTGTATCTAACTTGTCTTCAGCTAATGCCAAAGTCGGTAATGCGAACATCATCGCTACTAGCCATCTCTTCATGTTAATCCTT
>JBFEUD010000061.1:0-9135 GCA_041547625.1 Sulfurimonas sp. | reverse complement strand
CTTGTATAATAAATTTGTTGATTGATATATATCTTTGGAAATGCAAAGACTGCTATAAATGTGATCACTAACAGCATATATAGAAAGTAGTTAAAATCTAGTCTTTGTTTGACTTTAATGAGATTGTCATATTCTTCTAAGAGTTCTGTTTTATCACTCATGATAGTTCCATTTGAAAAACTCTTAACTTAGCACTTCTACTTCTTGCATTCTCTTTTAATTCATCGTTTTGTGCCGTTACAGGTTTTTTAGTGAGTATTCGTCCTAACTGATGGTTATTACCACATGTACAACGCATCGCTTCACTTGGGCAAATACAGCTTTTTGCCCATTTTACAAATGTCTGTTTGACTATTCTGTCTTCTAAAGAATGAAATGAAATGATCCCTATTTTTGCATTAGGAAGCTTGGCCTCTTCAAGTGCACCAAGCAAATTTTTTAGCTCACCAAGCTCATCATTCACTTCTATCCTAATAGCCTGCATCAAAAGTGTTGCAGGGTGTATCTTCTTTCCTTTTGGTAAGAATGGGTTTAGTTTTTGACTTAACTCTTTTGCTGAATGAAAAGGTCTGTTTTGCATAATCACAGAAGCAAGCTTTTTATAGTTCTTAATCTCTCCGTATTCACGCAATATGTATTCTAAATCGTTTTGAGAATATTCATTTACCACATTGGAAGCACTTAGAGATGCATCTTTATCCATTCTCATATCCAAGTTATCACTCTCGTACGAAAACCCTCTCTCTTTTTGATCAAGCTGTAGGGAAGAAACACCGATATCCGCTAATACACCTTTAATATCTTGCGGATTGTATTCTTGTAAAATATCTTTAATAACATTAGAAAACCTACCTTTCCTGATCTCTACCCTCTCTCCAAATGCTTCTAAACGTTTTGATGAAAAATCAATTGCAGTTTGATCTTGATCTATGGCAATAAGTTTGATATTTGGATTGTTCTCTAGTATAAGACTCGAATGTCCTCCATATCCCATCGTACAATCAATAATAATGCCCTCTTTTATATCGTCAAAAGTATCTACAACTTCTCTATATAAAACCGGTATATGTGGGATATTTTCCAAAACTTTCCTTCAACAATAATTGTATTCAGATTATACCCCAAAATTGTAAAGTAGTGTGTTAAGGGTATAATATATCTTTAATTTTAGTTAGTGTACTATATTTACAAACTTAACATAAAAGAGAGAGAAATGTTAGAAGAGTTACTAAACAATTTAGATCTAATCGGCATTGCTGTCGCTGGCATACTTTTCATTGGATTCGTCATTTATAAAATAAGTCAGAAAAGTTCTTCTGAAGAAATAGTGGAAGATGAACTTGACGCAGAAGCACACACAGAAGTCAGTGTGCTAGAAGATGAGTATGATGCCGTAGAGGCATCTGAAAAAGCACCTATTCAAGAGCCAGAGAAGATTAAAGAAGAAGTAGCTCAAGAGGAAGAAAATCTTATGGATATTGAACCTCAAGGTATGGGTACTGAGGAGGGTGATTTCGGTGTTCAAGAAGAAGAGGAAACTAAGCCTGATATAGAAACGGTTCAAGAAACTCCAAAAAGAACACTTCAAAAAAGAGATGTGCCACCACACGCGAAAATCACGAAAGAGGATTTTAAAGATTTTGCCGGGAAAAGAATTTTACTTGCAGAAGATAATTTAATTAATCAAAAAGTAATTTTAGGACTATTAGCCGACAGTGGTATCGAAGTAGTTGTTGCAAATGACGGAGCAGAAGCTTTAAGTATTTTGCAAAACGATGATGATTTTATCGTAATTCTTATGGATGCACATATGCCAAATATTGACGGTTTTGAAGCAACAAGACGCATTCGTGCAAACAGTGATTATGACCATATCGTAGTTGTAGCACTTAGTGGAGATACAGCAGCTGATGACATTAGAAAAATGACTGAAGCTGGTATGTCGGAACATCTTGAAAAACCGTTAAAGATAGATTCACTTTATGATATTTTATATGCTTATTCAGGTGATGATACAGAGGAAGAAGTAGAAGAAGGTGATATAGTGAATATCGTTTCTACAGGAGAACTTGACGGTGAAAAAGGCTTAGAGATCTGTGGAGGAGATGAAACTTTTTACCATGAAATCCTCAACGAGTTTTTACAAACATATAGTCATTCAGATGAGCAACTCACAACTCTACTTCATACAAAAGAACTGAAACAAGCTGACAAACTTCTCTTAGACATTGTTGGTGTTTCTGCAAATATCGGTGCTGTAAAACTTAACAATATTGCAACGCATATGAAAGATCTGCTTTCAGATGAGGAAGAGGAAAGCTATATGACACTCTTGCCTCAATACCAGCATCATTTAGGTCTTTTAGTTGAAGATATCAAAGAGTATCTTAAATAGATATTCTTTATTATCTTGTTTGTCCGCTTCCGTATATTTTAAATTTATAAGTTGTTAAACCTTCAATTCCCATAGGTCCTCTTGCATGAAGTTTGTTTGTTGATATTCCAACTTCCGCTCCAAAACCAAATGCCCCACCATCTGTAAAACGTGTACTTGCATTTACATATAATGCTGCTGCATCAATGTTATTTAAAAACTCTTCCGCTGTTGAAATATTTTCCGTAATGATAGCTTCAGAGTGTCCAGAACCAAATCTTACGATATGTTCAATCGCCTCGTTTACACCTTCTACTACTTTTATACTCAGAATGTTTGCTAAATACTCAGTATCATAATCTTCTTCTGTTGCATCAGACACTTCAATAAACTCTTTTGTATTACTGCAACCTCTTAAGTCCGTTCCTGCTTTGTCAAATTCTACTTTTAGTTTTGGTAAAACTTCTGCTGCAACAGCACGATCTACTAGAAGTGTTTCCATTGCATTACAAACACCAGGACGTTGTACTTTTGCATTAATAGCAATTTTTACCGCTTTGTCTTGGTCTGCATCCTTGTCAATATATGTATGACATAATCCTTTATCGTGTTTAACAACGCTAACAGTTGCATTTTCACTTACATATCTAACAAGCCCTTCCCCACCGCGAGGGATGATTAGGTCTACATATTTATCCATTTTAATAAGCTTCGCAACACCTTCGCGAGAGCTATCCGGTAAAAGTGAGATAAGCTCTTTTGGTAAATTGTTTTTTTCTAAAACAGCCTGCAATACTTTTGCAATCCCTTGATTTGAGTTTTCAGCTTCTTTACCACCTTTTAAAACACATACATTTGAGCTTTTAAAACAAAGTGCTGCCGTATCACTTGTAACGTTAGGGCGAGACTCATAAATAATACCGATTACACCGATAGGGATAGTAACCTTTTCAATTTTTAATCCGTCTTCCGTTACCCATCCATCAAGTACACGCCCTACAGGCTCTTTTAGTGCTGCTATCTCTTCAATCGCTACAGCCATTGCATCAATTCTTTTCTCATCTAATAATAGTCTGTCCATTAAAGCAGATGAAAGATTGTTTACTTTACCGTTTGAGATATCTATAGCATTTGCTTCGATCAAGTTCATTGTATTTGCTCTTAAAGCTTCTGCCATTTCTCTTAAAATTCTATTTTTTTCTTTACCACTTAACGTATTTAAAATTCTGCTACCATTTTTTGCATTTTGTAAAAATTGTTCCATACTTAAATCCTCTCTAAATATAAATGCTATATTAGCCAAACTAAGTTATTTTGCAAAACAATTGCAAGATAATCGTGCAAGACAGCACTTCAATAAATATATATTTTTACACTGATTGCATACTCCTTGCAAAAAAACGGTACAAAAATTTTAGCATCCTATCTATCAAATGTTAAATTCAAACATAATCAAAAAAAAGAATTGATATTAACTATTTAAAGATATTGAAATAATTTTAGAAGTAAACAATTTTTTACTTTTTTAAAAGAAAAATAAATAAAACAATATTCATAAAAACCATAATTGTAAAAGCTATTCTATAGAATAATAAAGGTAGATTGAATGAATCATTAAACTTATGATTTAAACAAGTCATTTTAGTTGTTCAAAAAGTATGAAGGGTTTATGTGAATTAGTAAAAATGACTTTTTGAACAGTTTGTGGAATAAAGAAAGTCCTACTTAAAAGATTTATTCCACAAATTAGAAAATTCTGAATATTTTAAAAATACTAGATATAATTTTTTCAAGAACAGGGGTTTAATATGAAAATAATCAAGTCTATAAAATCACTTTATTATATGATATTAATACCCATTGGTGTTTTTTCAATGTCAGGATGTGTATTGATAGACAGACCTTCTCTTCCAGAGTTAACTGGAGCTCCTTTTATTGACAAAGATTTTGCAACTCTTACAATAGTTAGGAAAAAGCAGCTTAAAACTTCAGGTACAATTTATACTCTTGCTCTAGATGGAAAACCCTTTGTTAGCCTTAACCACGGACAATACACATCCTTACGTGTATCTTCTGAATATCATGTATTAAGCGTGATATGGGATTTGGCAGGATTTGTTATAATTGTTCCATTTGGTGGCTTTGGAGATTCTCCTCATAGACTTAATAAAGAGATTGATTTTCAATGTGATGCTGGTAATGAGTGTTTTATTACTTTAGAGGGTCAGGTGTTTTCGAAAGATCCAAAAGACTTGGTGTTTATAAATCAAGTTGAAAAACTTGAAAATGATTATCTTATATTAGATAAAAGTTTTGTAAAGCCAATGCTTTTGAAATAAAAACAACTGCTTTGTCCACGCTATTATCTCTATTGTTTAAAATAAATATTCAAGATCTAATGGTTAAGTATGACTAGACTACATCAATTGATGCAATAATGACAATAAACATTTCTATATACAGGCCAAGCATCATTACACATATTTAAAACAATTAGAACAGTTGATTATTTTACACTTTTTATGTTTGATCTAAGTGCTAACTCTTTTGGATAAGGATTTAAAAATGTTTGTTCAAGTAGATAGTTTACTTCATATTTTGCTGCATATAGCTTTAGTGTACTAAGTGGAAGGATTATTGGAACAATTTTATTTGCATAATCTTCTATCTGTTCATGCAGCATCTTTTTCTCATCTGCATCTAAAAACTTTTTTAAAAAACCTGCCATATGTTCAAGAACATTCCTTGTTTTTCCAATACTACTTTTTTTAGAAATAGCTGTTTTAAAAATGCGCTCATAATCGTGTAGTAACTCTTTAAATTCTTTTCCATCATGATTACCAACAATACGCCCTAATTCTCTGTATAGAAGCTCATCTTTAGATTGAAGCATAAACTTTGAACTCTGATGGTATCGTACTAAATCTTTCATTTGAGAGTTGTTCTTAAAGTTCTCAAAGCTATCATATGCGAATACTTGCATTATGAAGTTTTCTCTGAGCCATGGATCTTGGAGTCTTCCCTCCTCCTCCATTGGTAAAAGAGGAAACTCCTTTTGACATAAAGAAGCAAACATACCATTGTCTTTACCATCTGCAAAACCGTTATCCAAATATACCTTTGAACTCATAAGTCCACAACTTGGAGATTTTGATTTAAAAATAATTCCTGATATATTGTTTGATTTTATTTTTTCTAAGTCTTTACGTGAGCTTTGCATAAGAATATGTGTTAAATCATCAGCTGTTTTATTCGAGATAATTTTTAAAGTCTCTTTAGTTTTTACCATTCTTAACGATGGTCTAGGAGTTCCAAAAGCAAAATATTCTGGACAAAAAGATACAAATTCTGCATATTTACTAAGTTCATCCATTATAAAATCATCACGCTTGTGACCTTTATCAAAACGAACCTTTTCCCCTAGTAAACAAGCCGAAACTGCTATCTTCATTATTTGTCCTTGTATTTATTTAATAAATAAGCCAATATATTATAGTAAAAACTTTATTGGTTAAATATACAATTATTTGTTATTCTATTAAAATATTTCATAAATTAATTCTAAAGGAAATCGATGAGAGTACTTTTAACTGGCTCAACCGGATATATTGGAAGACGATTAAAACATAAGCTTATGCAAGACAAAACAATCGATTTAACACTCTTTGTGAGAAATAGGAAAAGTTTATCTTCTAATGTTTTAAAAGAGGTGGATGTAGTTGAAGGTGATACATTTGACAGGGAAAAACTTAAATTAGCTCTTAAAAATGTAGATGTAGCTTACTATTTAATTCATTCATTAAATAAAAAGAACTATCAAGATCTAGATAAACAATCTGCTCAAAACTTTATTGAAGCTGCTAAAGAGTGCGGAGTTAAAAAGATTATCTACTTAGGCGGTCTTGGAGTTAAAGATGAAAACACAAGTAAGCATCTCATGAGCAGAATCGAGACAGGTGAAGTTTTAAGTTCGTCCACAGATGTTCAAACAATCTGGATTCGTGCCGGTGTGATAATTGGTTCTGGAAGTACAAGTTTTGAAATTATAAGAAATCTGACAGAAAAACTTCCTGTAATGGTAACACCAAAATGGGTATATACAAAAGCACAACCAATATCTGTGGATGATGTATTGAATTATCTTTATCAGTCACTATCGTTAAATGTGAAAGATAATATCATAGTTGATATAGGTAGCGAGCAATTAAGTTACAAAGATATGATGATTAAGACTGCAAATGTCCTAGGTTTGAAGAGATATCTTCTACCTGTTCCTTTTTTATCCATAGGTTTATCCTCTTACTGGTTAAATCTATTTACTCCAATACCTTTCATAGTCGCAAAAGCATTAATCGAGGGATTAAAATCTGAGGTGACAATACAAAACGATAATGCTAAAAAATATTATCCTAATATAAATCCTTTATCTTATGAAGAGTCTGTTGCAAAAGCTATATCTGAAATAAAAAATAATCAAGTTTTAAGTAGATGGAGTGACAATTGGGGAGTTATATGGGAAAAAGAACACACGCATGAGATATCTGATGCTATATTCGTAGATAGAAAAATAGAGAACTTGAACAATATAAGTTCTAAAAAAGTATTTGAAAGTTTTATAAGTATAGGCGGAGAAAACGGGTGGTTTGAGTATAGCTTTTTATGGAAAATAAGAGGTTTTATTGACAAAATGCTTGGAGGAGTTGGTTTGCACCGAGGTAGAAGAGTTAAACACGAACTGCGTTTTGGTGACAGCTTGGATTTTTGGAAAGTTGTAGATATTAAAGAGAATGAACGTCTTCTTCTTTTGGCTCAAATGAAACTTCCAGGTACGGCTTGGCTTGAATTTAAAATAGAAGACAATAAACTTATTCAGTCCGCATATTTTTATCCAAAAGGAGTATTGGGCAGAGTATATTGGTATATGCTAATCCCTTTTCACTACTTTATTTTTAAAAATATGATTAAAAATATTATTAAAAAAGCTCAAGATATAAAATGATGTTTTATTAATAAGGTTTTTTCTCTACTGATGGCTATATTTATACGAATAAGTTTACCATCAAGAAATGTTGCTGAGTTTATCATACAAAGAGTAAAGTTACTTAACTAGGACTGTTCCTAATAGAGTTCATTTTGGAGCATGTTCTATAATTCAGGTGTAAATGGAGCAAGATTTCTAACAGACTTTTTTGCTCCAAAGATAAGAGTTTTAGATATAATTTTGCTATACAATTTGAATGAGGTAATAAAATAATGACATATTTTCTTGAAAAGCCTCTTGAGCAATTACAGGAAACTCTTGATAAGTTAAATCGAATTCATAAAGATTGTCATCCTTATGACTACACAGAATGTGACTACATCGCATCCCAAGTAACTGACAGAGATGCGTTTATGCAAGCTATTAATAATGCAATAAAAAATATAGAACTTGCAAGTCAATACACTAAATAATTTTAAATCTTTAAAAGCAATAATCTGTACTATGTAGAACAATTAAACAATTCGATAGATTCTTAATCGCTACCTCCACCACCATCAGAAGCACCAAAATCACCATCATGTAATTGATGAGGACTGCCATGATATATACCACTATCGTCTGACCTATTTTTATCTAAGAAGTGAGAAACAAAGAAAACACCCACTATTGGAATTAGCCATAGTATAAAAAATTGAATTATCTTTTGAGTCTTATCATATTGGTCAGTTTTTAATAAAAGATAAGTGGTATATATGTTAGCTATCAAATGAAGAAGTATAGCACCCAGAATCCATAAAGTGGGTTTATTAACTGTCCAGCTCATTATTAACCTTTTTTATAAAAAAAATATATCCATTATATCGTACTCATAGCTTGTTATTTCGTTTTGTGGATTTGTAATTGTGTCTCTTAAGGTGTATCTTTTGGAGCATATTCCAAAATTGGAGTCTATGTGAAACAACTTTTTTAACAGTGAATTTTGTTCCAAAGACAAGGGATTGTATAACATCAACTATTTTATCCATTTAGCCATCGTAACAAACATATTAGCAGGTTCAATAGGTTTAGCAATATAATCATCCATTCCTGATTCTTTTGCTTTTACAACATCCTCTGCCATTACATTAGCAGTCATAGCTAAAATTGGCAGATCTTTAAATTGCTCTTGTTCTCTTATCTTTCTTGTCGCAGTGTATCCATCCATAATTGGCATCTGCACATCCATAAGTATCATATCAAATGTTTTTGTTTTTAATATATCAAGTGCTTCTTGTCCATCCTCGGCTAATTCAAGACATAATCCATTTCTCTCTAGTAAGTCTATTGTAAGTTCTTGATTAAGTTCATTATCTTCTACAAGGAGTATTTTTTTGTTTTGTAGTTTTATAACAGCTAAGTCCATTGCTTCTTGTCTATCTGTAGTTGTTTCAATAATGTTTTCTTCACTTGATTTTTGTAATTTTACTACAAAGCTAAAGGTACTTCCTTTTCCTTCTTCACTCTCTACCCATATATCTCCATCCATAAGCTTAACTATCTTTTTAGATATAGCAAGACCAAGACCAGTTCCACCAAATTGCTTTTGTGTTGAACTATCAGCTTGAGAGAAAGATTTAAAAATCTTTTCTTGGTTCTCTTTAGATATCCCTATACCCTCATCAGTTACTGAGAACTGTACAACTGCACTTTCATCATTTTCTTCCTCTAATGAAATAGCTATGATAACTGTTCCAGCCTTATCACTGAACTTAACAGCATTGCAAGCCAAGTTTGTAAG